>CBFHAF010000375.1:0-5307 GCA_965653435.1 uncultured Chitinophaga sp. | reverse complement strand
GGCTTCTTCCTTTCGTACAGACAACTGGTAAAGACGTTGCATAAAAAAATGAAACTGCTGGCAGGAACCTCCTTCTTAATTGCTTTTTCATTGCCGCTGCTTGGCGGCTCCGGGAAAAAAACAGGGAGAAGGCTCAATATCGTTTTCATTTAGTTGATGGCATGGGCTATAGCAATATCTGCTGCTAAACCATTCATTAAAAAGCCGCATAAAACAAGCCTTCGGAAAAATTTTTTCCCGGAGGCTTGTTTTATCTTCCAAAGTTTACTATGTTTGAACATTCATACATGAGTTTAAGAATAGACCATAAAAGCAAAATGCCGCTCCACATACAGGTGGAAGAACTGCTGCGCAACCTGATCGATCAGCCGGAGTACCAGAACGGCTCCTTCCTTCCGAAGGAGGTGGAGTTGGCCAACCGGCTGGGTGTTTCCAGGAACACGATCAGGCAGGCTACCAATAAGCTCGAGTATGAAGGTCTGCTCACCAGGAAAAAAGGGGTGGGCACCAAAGTGGCGCAACGCCAGCTCTCCACCAGCCTGCAGGACTGGCAGAGCTTCACCAAAGAAATGTCCAAACGCGGCATCATCACATCCAACCTTCTGCTTACGCTCGAAAAAGTGAAGGCGGACGAAAAAATGGCCGGTTTCTTCAATATTCCGCCAGGCACGCTCATCTGCAAGCTCAGCAAGCTCAAAGGCGTAAGCGGCGAACCGATCGTTTATTTCGAAAGTTACTTCCATCCACGTATTACCCTTACAGAAAGCGACGACCTGAACCGTCCGTTGTACCAGCTCCTGTCCGAAAAATTCGATATCACCGTCGTGCGCTCCAGCGAGCATATCAGTGCCCTGGTGGCCGGCAGTGTAGCAAAAAAGCTGCAGGTGGACCCCAAGTGCCCCGTGCTCTTCAGGGAACGCTTCGTATACGACCCGGGCGACAGGCCGGTGGAATACAACATCGGCTATTACAGGTCAGATAAATTCACATATTCAATAGAAATAAGATCAGAGCGCTGATCTCATCGTAATCTCCTTTTTTTGCTCCGTGCAGGAAAAGGGTATTTTTTTCTTAATTTTTAATATGTTCAAACATATGAACAATAGCTATGTGGTCGGTGCGGATATCGGTGGTTCACATATTACGGCCGCCCTCGTAAACCTGGCAGACGGTGCTGTGGTGGACGGTTGCAAGTTCAAAGAACAGGTGAATGCCGGCGCTGCCGCGGGGGAAATACTTTCACGGTGGACGGCCTGCATAAGCCGCGTGCTCGCGGCCGCCGGTTCGGAAGCCGCCGCTATCGGCATCGCCATGCCGGGGCCATTCGATTATCCCGGCGGCATCTCGCTGATCAAAGGTGTGGCCAAATACGAATCGCTCTACGGCATGAACATCCGCGAGGAGCTGAAAACATCCCTGGCATTTTCAAAAGGCATCTATTTCGAGAACGACGCTTCCTGTTTTGCCCTCGGCGAAGCATGGGCGGGCGAAGGCGCGGGCTGCAGCCGCATAGTGGCCGTTACCCTCGGTACCGGCCTCGGAGGCACGTTCCTGCTCGATAATGAGATCATGCACGAAGGGAAAGGCATACCGCCGGAAGGTTACATCTATAACCTGCCTTACAGAAAAGGCATCGCGGAAGATTACATTTCTTCCCGCTGGCTGCTCAACGAATATCACCAGCGCGCCGGTGAGCGCCTGGATGAGGTGAAGCAGATCGGGGAACTGGCTGAAAAGCAGGATGGCATTGCATTGGCGCTGTTCGCCGAAATGGGTGAAGCGTTGGGCGATGTGCTGGCTCCCTGGCTCAGGGACTTTGACGCGGAACGGATCGTGATCGGCGGAAACATACGCAAAGCACACCCGTACTTCCTGCCGGCGCTGCAGGCCTGTTTGCAGCGGAACAACATAAGCACCAGCGTGCATATTTCCGGCCGCGGCGAAAACTCAGCCCTTTCAGGAGCCGCATGGATATGCAGGTCAGTACTCCTTACCAGTAAATAACAACAACGCGCGATAGAAAATGAACACCATGATGAAGTGGAGAAAAACAAGCCAGCCCTTGATGCCGGTTACCACGGCTGAGAGAGAGGTTCCCCCCGCGGGGCGTTACGACATGTATCCTTTTGCCAGGCTGGAAGCAGGCAGCATCCAATGCGGGTACGCCAGTCTTGCAAACTGGATAGCCGGGCATAAGGTTATTTTGATAGACGGGTATATCGGCAACGACTGGGAGTATATCGCCGGCTCCCTGCAACGGGAGCTGTCTGCCCAGGGGGCAAGCGTGAACCTGGTGTATACCTCTGCATTGCTGAAGCCCGCCGGAGAAGTGGAAGCGCTGGTTGCGCCTTTTCTCGGGGAGAAAGGTGCGGTATGGGGCAGAAAGGCCACTATTACTTTAAAAGATCTTTTTGACAGCGAAAAGCTGCAGCAGGTGCGCCCCGCGGCGGAAGGCATCACGCTCGTGATAGGTGTGGGCGCGGCCCTCGCCGTGCCGGATGCGCCCGTGGTATACATAGACCTTCCGAAAAATGAGCTGCAGTACCGTATGCGCGCACGCGCGGCCAATAACCTCGGTAAGGAGCAGTGGGACGATAACCAGGAAACCTACAAACGTTTCTATTTTGTAGACTGGGTGTTGCTCAATACGCACAAACAACAGATACTCCCTTCCATCGAAGTGATCGCGGACGGGCAGTGGAAGGAACAATTCACCTGGGCTACACACGCCGCCATCAGCAAGGGATTAAAATACCTTTCCCGAAACGCCTTCCGCGTAAGGCCATGGTTCGAGGCCGGCGCATGGGGAGGGAACTGGATGAAGGAAAAGATCCCGGGCCTCAACAGGGAAGAAGTGAACTATGCCTGGTCTTTTGAAATGATCGTTCCCGAGAACGGGCTGGTGTTCGAAAGCGATGGCCGGCTGCTGGAAATTGCGTTCGACTGGCTGATGATGAAACATTCCAAAGAAGTGCTTGGCCCGGATGAGCAGCGTTTCGGCATCGATTTCCCGATCAGGTTCGATTTCCTGGACACTTTCGACGGCGGCAACCTCTCCATCCAGTGCCACCCCCGCGTAAAATACATACAGGAGCAATTCGGGGAAACCATCACGCAGGACGAAACCTATTACATACTCGATTGCAGTGAGGGAGCGAAGGTATATCTCGGCTTCCAGGACAATATCGATCCCGCCGCTTTCCGCCGTGCGCTGGAAGAAAGCGCCGAGGAGAACAAGGCCATCGATATCGAAAAATACGTGCAGGTGCACGATGCCCACAAACATGATTTCTTCCTCATTCCTAACGGTACAGTGCACAGCTCCGGGAAAAACAACCTGGTGCTGGAGATCAGCGCTACCCCGTACATCTTTACGTTCAAAATGTACGACTGGGTGCGGCTGGACCTCAACGGGAAACCAAGGCCCATCAATATCGACCATGCCTTCAATAATCTCGATTTCAGCCGCAAAGGCGCGCGTGTAAAAGAAGAGCTGATCTCCAGGCAACAGGTGATCGCCACGGGCGAAAACTGGCGGCTGGTGCATGCGCCCACCCACGCCGAGCATTTCTATGATGTGCACAGGATCGAGTTTACCGGTACCATAACAGTTGAAACCGCGGGCAAATGCCATGTGCTGATGCTCGTGGAAGGGGAATCGGTACTGGTGGAAACCGCCAACGGGTTCCGGCAGCGGTACAACTACGCGGAAACCTTCGCGATACCGGCCGCCGCAGGCTCTTATAAGATCATCAACGAAGGCGCTGCCACGGCCAAAGTGGTAAAGGCTTTCATAAAATAAAAACGGAACAGCCCGGGTATGTTCCCGGGATATCGTCATCACAAAACAATGTCAGTATGAGAAAGGAAAATTGGATGCTCTGGTTGCTGCTGTTCGTTTCAGTATCCCATCTCAGCGCACAGGAAAAGAATGATCCGGTTGGATATGTAGACCCCCTGATCGGTACGGCGCATTGCCGCTGGTTCCATTTTGCGCCCGGTGCTTCGCCGTTCGGCATGGCCAAGCCCGGCCCGTCCACAAACGGGCACTACGGCAATCCCAGCGGCTGGGAGGCTGTGGGTTACGATTACAGGCATACATCCATTGAAGGGTTTCCCAATTTTCATGAGTTCCAGGTAGGCGGCGTTGTGCTGATGCCCACCAAAGGCCCGCTGGTAACTGTACCGGGAAAGCTGGAAGACAGCCTCTCCGGTTACCGCTCCGCCTTCGACCGTGCGCAGGAAACCGCACCCGCCGGATATTATTCCGTATCGCGGAAGCGCTACGGGATCAAAGCAGAGCTGACCTCCACGCAGCGCGTGGCCTTTCAGCGCTTTACTTTTCCGGCCGGCAGCGATTCGCATATCCTTTTCGATATTGGTAATAAACAGGGCGAAAGCGGCGAAGTGAAGGATGCGCATGTGTACATGTCGCCGGACGGCCGCATTGAAGGCTATGTGATCACCCTGCCTGCCTATGTGCAAAAGTACCAGCCGGGCGCGGAAGTGGCTATGTATTTCTCCGCCGTGGCGGACAAAAAACCAGTCTCTTCCGGCACTTTCCGCGGCGAAACGCAAACTGCCGGCGCTACGGACATCCGGGGGAAAGGGGCGGGGTTTTACCTCACCTTTGAAACCAAAGAACAGGAAACCGTTACCGTGCGTATTGGTCTTTCTTACACTTCCGTAGAGAATGCACGGCTCAATATGCAGCATGAGGCGGCCACTATGAGTTTCGACCAGGCCAGGCAGCAGGCTCACCGGCAATGGAGCGAATACCTCGGCCGCATTACCGTGAGCGGCGGCACCAAAGCCGACCGTACAAAATTTTATACCGGCCTCTACCATGCCTTGCTGGGCCGTGGCCTGGCCAGCGATGTGAACGGGGCTTACCCGAAGAACACCGGCGGCAACGGGCAGATACCTTTGAACAAAGCGGGCGTGCCCATACATAATCATTACAACACAGACGCCGTATGGGGCGCATTCTGGAACCTTACGCCGCTCTGGGCACTGGTGTACCCGGAATATTATGCTGACTTCGTGAGCAGCCAGCTATTGGTGTACAACGACGCCGGCTGGCTGGGAGACGGTATCGCTTCCAGCAAATACGTATCCGGCGTAGGCACCAACTTCGTCAGTCTCGTGATTGCAGGCGCATACAACTACGGCATCCGCAATTTTGATGTGGCCAAAGGGTATGCGGCAGCGCTTAAGAACGAGATAGGTTATGAGAACAGGCCCGAAGGCGCGGGGAAAGATGACGTGGCCAGGTTCCGCAAATACGGCTACGTGGATCATATAGAC
>CBFHAF010000374.1:0-5318 GCA_965653435.1 uncultured Chitinophaga sp. | reverse complement strand
GCTACACCTTTGTCTATACTGGACAGCGATTTTCTGAAATCCTTCGTTTCGTCGTAATACATGCTTTCGGCGGTGTAATAGTCGATGTAAAGTTCTTTGCCCGGCCAGTCTGCCAGCAGTTTCCATGCACTGTCCAGCATTGCTTTCGCTTCGGGGTATTTTTTATCGAGCACGTAGTTCTCCGCACCGGTATTGTAGGCTACGATGAGGTCGCCGGCGGAGTATTTGGTCCTGAATACGTTGATGGATTGCAGGATGTAGCCGGTGGCTTTGCTGTATTGCATAGTGTTCTTGAACACCAGGGAGAGGTCCAGGTAATTTTTGCCGACGGTAATGGTATCGCCGGCCTGCTGTGCCAGCGGTATGGCTTTGTGGATGAGGATGTCGGCGAAGCCTTCTTCGTCTCCCGCTGCCTGCCGCAATATGCCCATACTGCGCCAGGTTTTGGAACGGAAGCTGATGGCCTCTTTTGTGCTGAATTTTTCCAGCAGGCTGTCCGCCTTAACAAATGCGGCTTCGCTGCCGGCAGGGTCGGAAGCGCCGTATTGCAGCACGCCCTCGTAATAGTAGGAAACTGCCTGGAGGAAAGGATATGGTGCGGCTGCTTTACGGCCCTGGTCAAGGTTCTGCCGTGCAAGTGCCGGATCGCGGAATGCGTAATAGTAGGAAAGGAGCAGGTGAGCGGATGCCTTGCTGCTGTCTGAAGCGGAATGCTGCGTAATGTGCAGGAGACTGTCTGCATACTTGCTGCGGGCGGATTGCGCCCTGCCCAACAGGGACGTACACACGATGAGACAGGCCAGGCATATAGTTCGTTTCATGAGGGCAAATAAACAATAAATGTTGAACATTAGTTTCCGGTACCGCGAATATACCGGAAAACCGGTAGATGAAATTCACTGTTTGGCGGTATTGATGGAAGGCGCATGCGCCGGTACCTTTGCGCTTGTAAGCAGTCCTGACTATATCTCCTATACCCCTGAATGCAGAGAAAAATTTAAAAACATATAGATGAAGTACCTATCATTAAAGAAAAGTTTCGCAGGCTTTTTCGCCATTTTCGCCGCTGTTACATTGTTAGCCTCCTGTTCCGACAAGGATCCGGTAAACCCCATGGCGGGCTACCCGAAAGACGTGAATATCGAGTTCAGGGTAAAGTCTGCCACCGGCATTACAAAGGCGGATATTGCCTACGACAACCAGACGGGGGGAAGAACTTCCCTGGATGATGCCGCAGTGCCCTTTACCGTGAAATTCAAGCGTAAAGTGGAATATGGTACCACGATCGGCATCAGCGCGCATAACAACGGCGCGGGCACATTGGTGATCGAAATCCTGGCAGACGACAAAGTAGTTAAAACAGAAACGTTTACCGCAACTAGTTACGTGGGAGGCACAGTAGTCTATGGATTTAATTAAAACGGTTTTCAGTAAACGGAAACCCCACAGTTTCACAAAAAAACAAAAACAGCGAATGCCTTGTTCTTCAAGGCATTTTTTTTTTGCCTTAAAGGCAAAAGCATTCAACAATTCCTTATCCAGGCACGTTTTTATGGGTATGATCTATGCCGGCGCCCGGGCTGGAAGCCGCTTTCCAGTGTTGTACAGCCTGAACCGGCAGCCAGGCATTGCGCAAAATCCGTACTGCAGGGCATTTCGGCGGACCTGTAAGTTGGTTTCCCTGGTCCGGGGCGGCCCTGCTGCCCGGAGGCAAGTGGAACCTGCTGCACACGCTGTATCGCATTATACCCATAAAATCAATCACCATGGCAAAAACCGCAAAGGCAGCTGCAAAGGCGCCGGCTAAAAAGAACGCAAAATCTCCCGCCACGTCCAAAACCGCAGGTAAATCCGCCGCGAAACCCGCTGCCAAACCAACGGCGAAAACCGCGAAAGCTGCCGCCAAACCCGCCGGGAAGGCTGCAAAAGCGCCCGTTAAACCTTCTCCCAAACCTGCCGCGAAATCTGCCTCAGGCATTGCTACCGGCTTAAAAGCCCCGCTCACCCCCAGCGAAACGCTGGCCAAGCTGGTAGGCAACAAACCCATGCCCCGCACGGAGATCACCAAACGGGTATGGGATTATATCAAAAAGAATGATCTGCAGGACAAAAAGAACCGCCGGATGATCAATGCGGACGAGAACCTGAAAGCGATCTGCGGCGTCAGCCAGTTTTCAATGTTCGACCTGCCGAAGGCGATCAACAAACATGTAAAATAACCTGGCGGAAACAATGTTGTTTGCCGGTCATATAGCTTTATGACCGGTCATAAGTCTTTTTATTCTTTGATAGTACTATGTATAAAATAGTACTATGTTTAACTTAAGTTTGTGGTAATTAATCCGCCACAAACATGCAAAAACATTTCCTGCTCATTTTACCGGTCTTGCTGACGGCTGCCCGCCTGCCCGCCCAGGACAACGACCGGCAGCTTGCCGCGCTCATCCTGGAAAAGGACAGCCTTTTCTGGCATACCTATAATACCTGCGACATCAAAGGTTCCAAAGCCTTTTTTTCAGACAGCGTGGAGTTCTACCACGACAAAGGCGGCATCACCCTCGGGCTGGACGCGCTCACGGCTTCCCTGGAGAACGGCCTCTGCAAGCAGCCTGAAGAATTTCAACTCAGAAGGGAAGCCGTGCCCGGCACGGTGAAAGTATTCCCGATGAAAAAATCCGGTGTGATTTACGGGGCTATCATCAGCGGGGAACATTATTTCTACATCAACAAAAAAGGAGAGCCCGAGCGCCGCGATGGCTGGGCGAAGTTCACCCATCTCTGGCTGAAGCAGAACGGTGAATGGAAAATGACACGCGTGCTTAGCTACGATCATGCTCCCGCCCCCTTCCTGAGCACCCGCAAGGCGGTGGTGCTGCCTGCGGACGTATTGAGAGCGTATGCCGGCAAATATAAAGGCCCGCAAACCGGCGTGGCTGAGATCAGCACCGGGGAAGGCGTGCTGCTGATGACAGCTTACGGCAAGCAGTTCGCCATTTATCCTGAAAAGGAAGGCGTATTTTTCATGAAGGAGCGCGACATCACGTTCGAGTTCACTAAAGACAACAGGCTGCTGGTAAAGGAAAGAGGAGAAGTGGCGGAAGAGCTGGTGAAGGAATGACAGGAGATTTTGCTGCACTGGAATATAAAACTGTAATCCCCGGAAGCATCAGGCTCCGGGGATTTTTTTGTGTGTATCCCTGCTTATCGTTTCATTTTCGAAATATCGCACAGCATATCCGAGTGGATGTTCAGCCCGATATTGGTGAGGTTGTACAGGTGCTCGCTGGCCACCAGCCATACGATACCGCAAACCTGGCTTTCGTCGTAATAATGCGCCAGCCTTGCAAAGGTGGAGGGCTGTATCTTTTTTTCCCGGGTAAGCTCAGTGGCATAATCCAGCGCGGCGCGCTCCGCTTCGGTGAACAAGGAGCTGACCTGGTATTCGGCCAATGCATCGAACTTTGCCGGGTTCATGGAACCGTTTATCAGCGCATAACGCGAAGCGTCCATGCAGAAGAGGCAGATGTTGATGCGGGCCACCTGCTGGCGGATCAGCAGGATGGTCTCTTCGGGGAGCTGCACTTTTTTGTCGAGGGAGCTTACTTTGCCGTAGAACATCCCGAAGGCCAGCGGCAGGCGGGCGGTGTACACTTTCAGCGGCATCAGCACTTTGCCGAACTGGCGGCTGGTGAAGAAATATACCAGCTTCATCATCAGCCCTTTGGGTTTTTCGATGGGCGCGAGAAATGTTTCCATTGCGGTCATTTTTGATGGTTAAATGTCAGATTTAACCTTATAATGACCGGGCAACTAAAAACAGGACATCTCCCGGGTATTATTTTTTATTTCCCGCCGCCGTTACCAGCAGAGCGACAATAAGTATAAAGCTGTATTCGCTGCCGCCGCTGCCATGCTCCCCGTTGAACCACCCGTTTTGTGCATGTATCAGCACGATGCCGGCGAGCAGCATCAATATCAGGCCTGCGGAAATAATACGTGTGAAATAACCCAGCAGCAACAGGAACCCGCCCAGCACCTCGAAGGCGGTAATGCCCCACACCAGCCCAAGGCTGTAAGGCATCCCTTTGTTTTCAAGATATCCCGCAAAGCGCGGAATGGTGCCGTTGCACAGCCTTACAATGGAATGCGCCAAAAAGATGCCGGCTAAAGCGACCCTGAGCAGCAGCAGGGATTGCGCGGGTGACAGGAAAGGGAATGTTCTGTTCATGGGATGGCTTCTCCCACGAATGTAAGCCATCACGGAAGCTGCGGCAATACCGGGAAACCTGTATTTAATTGATCCCTGCCCACCACTGGGTGAACTGCTGGGCGGTATCTCCAAGGTTCACCTGCTCGCCGATGAACGGCGTAGCGAGGGGAATGCCCGCCGTTTTGCTCAGCTCCGTTATCCTGGAGAGCGGCTCGTCCCAGGCATGGTTGGCCAGCATGAACTTGGAGGAATGCACGGGGAAAAGGCGTTTGGCGTTCAGGTCTTTGGCGGCCTGCACCACTTCTTCGGGCAGGGAATGGATGTATTTCCATTTCCGGTCGTACTGCCCGTTTTCGAGTATGGCGAGATCGAACGGGCCGAATTTTTTGCCGATCTCCGCGAAATGGGTGTCGTAGCCGCTGTCGCCCCCGATGTAGATCTGCAGGGACGGCGTTTGCAGAACGTAGGACATCCACAGGGTGTTGTTCCTCGTAAAACCGCGGCCGGAGAAATGCCTCGCCGGCGTAGTGTGCACGGTGAACCCGTCGCCCAGCTGCACTTCTTCGTGCCAGTCCTTTTCGATCAGCTGGTCAGCCGGATATCCCCAGTACTCAAAGTGCGAGCCGACACCCAGGCCGCAGATCACTTTTTTTACCTTGGACCGAAGCTGGATGATGGTCTCATAATCCAGGTGGTCGTAATGGTCGTGGGAGATGAAGAGGTAATCGATCTCCGGGAGATCGGCCACGGTGTAAATATCCGCCCCGGTGAACGATTTGGTGGTACCGGGGATGGGAGACGCGTTGCCGCTGAAAACAGGGTCTACGAGGAAACGTTTGCCGTCTGCCTGCATGAAGTAGGACGAATGGCCGAACCATACCAGCACATCCTGGTCTGCCGGGAGGTTCAGCAGATCGGTCTTCCTGGAAGGCAGGCTGTCTACAGGCCTGCGGCGCGGAGATCTTTTGAACAGTACCTCCCAGGTTACTTCAACGTAACCGTAACCTTCCGTGAGTGCAGGTGTGAGGTGGATGTTCTGGAACTTGCCGTCTTTATAGTTAGGCGATCTTTTCATCATTTCCAGCCTTTCACCGGCCGGACTTTTACC
>CBFHAF010000373.1:0-5325 GCA_965653435.1 uncultured Chitinophaga sp. | reverse complement strand
CTGATGGTGAGCGTGTCGGTCTTTTTCCAGGACACGGGATTTGCGCCGCCATTGAACCAGGTGTAAGAAAAAGCGCCGGTGGTGGTATTCTGCAAGGCAACTTTATTGGGATTGCCGGCCAGCACCGTTGCGGTAAAACTTACGGAGGGTTTGGCGCCCAGTGTCAGATCTTCGGAATCCGGCGTGCAGGATGCTAGCAGCAGCACGGATGCTGCAATATATATGATCGGTTTCATTAGGTACAATTTTTTTGATGAATTACAAGTCGCCGCCCCATTCTTTGTTCTGCCGCATTTTAGTGTTCTGCAGCTCATGGAACGGGATCGGGAATACATAGTGCCTGTTCGGGTCGAAGCCGCGGCCGGCGAGCGCTGCCGCCGCCCTGCCGGAACGGATCAGGTCGAAGAACCTGATACCTTCGCCGGCGAACTCCAGGCGCCTTTCCTCAAAAATATTGTCGATGGTGGCATTTCTCGGGCCAAGGCCTACCCTTGCGCGCACGGCGTTCATCAGCGCATAGGCGCGGGTGCCGGGGCCGCCGCCCTGGCCGCCCATTACCAGCGCTTCGGCTTCCATCAGGTAGGTATCCGCCAGGCGGATGTCGTACTTGTTCTGCGGGAAGTTCAGCTCCATGGTTCCGCTGGCGGGCCGGTTAGACTGGCGGCCGGCGAATTTTTCCAGGAAGTAGCCGGTATTGTCGTGGCCTTTTTCGTAGGTGGCAAAGCCGTTTTTCTCAAGGCTGTCCACATCCGCCACGGTGTACCTGAAGCGGGGGTCGAAATGGATGAAATCGTAGAATTCTTTGGTGAACACGAGGAAGCTCCAGCCTGAAACGTAATCGGGCGCGCCTGGTTTGGGGTTGTAGCCGCGGGGCCCTACGAGGATATTGAGCACATTTCCTTCCGTGCAGGATACGCAGCCCCAGCCGCCGTTGGATTGGGAAGAATACCCGATCTCGAAAACGGATTCGCTGTTGTATTTGAACTCGGGTTTGGATTTGAAGAGGTCCGCGAAATTGGGCAGCAGCTGATAACCGTAGGTCGGGCTGGGCTGGCCGGGTATGGCGCCGTTCACCAGCGACAGTTCCGCCGCGGCTTCCGCCCATTTTTTCTGGTAGAGATATACTTTACCGAGCATGGCATGCGCGGTGCCTTTGGTTACACGCCCCCTGTCTTCGCTGCCAACGATACGGTCCGGCAATGAAGGCTCTGCGATGGCGGCTTTGATATCGTCTTCGATCTGTTTCCACACATCGGCCGGCGGCGCCTGCACTATATCGCGCATTTCAGCGGTGGTGAGCGGCCTGTTGATCAGCGGGATGTTTTTGAACATGCGCAGCAGGTCGAAATAAAAGTAGCCGCGCAGGAACTTTGCTTCCGCGGTAAAGCGGGCTTTGGCGGTCTCGTTCATGGGCACTTCGGGGAGCTTTTCCAGCAGCTTGTTCGCGCGGAAAATGCCGGAAAACCCTTTGCGCCAGAGCTCATTATGCGGGCCTATCTCGGTTGTGAGCGTCCATTTGGTCACCACCTGCAGGTCGTTGATGTCGCTGGGACCGCCGCCGCCGGCACGCTGGTCGTCGCTGGCCGCATTGGCCATGCCTTCGCGGGTCACATAACCGTTGCCCTGCCAGCCCACCACGTCGTAGATAGCCACCAGGCCCTGGCGCGCCTGCGCTTCATTTTTGTAAAAGTTCACCTCCAGGTCCGTTCCCTTCAGATCGGGCTCCAGGAAACTTTCGCTGCAGGCGCTGAACAATGTGATACCCGCCAGCGCATATATGATCGGAAAATATTTTTGTTTCATTTTCATCAGCTTTTAATCATTAATAAGTGAAGTTCAGGCCCACCATGAATGTGCGCGCCTGCGGATAGATACCGCGGTCGATGCTCAGCACGCCGCCGCCTATCTCGGGATCGTAGCCGGTGTATTTGGTGAAGGTGATGAGGTTTTCGCTCATAACGTGCACGCGCACACGCTCGAACCCGGCTTTGTTCACGATGCGCGCAGGAAGGGTGTAACCGATCTGCAGCACCTTCAGGCGCCAGTAGTCGCCGTCTTCCAAATAGAATTCGGAAGGGTTGGTGAAGTTCTTGTTATCGTCTTTGATGGAAAGGCGGGGATAGCTGTTAGTGGAACCTTCGCCGGTCCAGCGGCCGAGGGCTTTACGCTGCCAGTTGGCCGTCATGATATCAAGCCTGCGCAGCCCCTGGAATATCTGGTTGCCGGCCGCCCCCTGTGCGAACACCACGAGGTCGAAACCTTTGTAGGCCGCATTCAGCGTCATGCCGTACATCCAGTTGGGCGTGGGGTTGCCGATGTAATCGCGGTCGCTTTCGGTGATAGCACCGTCGCCGTTGCGGTCGTGCCAGCGGAAATCGCCGGGTTTGGCGTTGGGCTGTATCTTCGCGCCGCTCTTGTTCACGTATGCATCAATTTCAGCCTGGTTCTGGAAAACGCCCAGCGTTTTGTACATGTAAAATGCATTGAACGGCTGGCCCACTTCGGTGCGGGTAATGGCGCTCATGGTCTGGAACGAGGCCTGGCCCACGGTAATGAACTTCACACCGTCGCCGATATAGGTCACTTCGTTTTTGGTATAGCTGACGTTGCCGTTCACGCTGTATTCAAATTCACCGATACTGTTGCGGTAGCCAAGGGCAAGCTCCACGCCCCTGTTCTCCATGCTGCCCACGTTGTCTGCCGGGTTGCCCGCAGCACCGGTGTACCATGGGATGTCCGGGTACATGAGGATATCCTTTGACAGTTTTTTGAACCAGTCGAACTCCACTGTAAAATTCTTGAAGAGCAGCGCTTCGAAACCTATGTTGGACTGCCTTGTTTCCTCCCATTTCAGATCGGGATTGGCCGGGGCGTTGGGGCTAGAACCGGCTTCGGCCAGGTCTGAACCGGTAAGCGTGTAATTGCGCCCGCTGCCGATGGTGGCGAGGAAACGGCCGTCGCCGATATTATCGTTGCCCACCACGCCGTAACCGCCGCGGAACTTCAGCATGTCCACCACCTTATTCTGCGGCCAGAAGGCTTCTTTGGTGGGCACCCATCCCAGCGAGAACGACGGGAACACGCCGTATTTTTTGTTCGCGCCGAAACGGCTGGAACCGTCGCGGCGGATAATGCCTTCCACGAGATATTTTTCATCGTAGGCATAGTTCACACGGGAAAAAAGCGAAGCAATGGTATGCTCCACCCCTTCACTGCCGTCCGAAAGGCGGTTGGGGTTGGTCACTTTATAATTGAGCGAGGCTTCCTTGAAAGTTTGCGCGGGCACGTTCTGGAATGTTACGGAAGTAGAGCGGCTGCGGTTTTCCATGTAGGCGCCCTGGCCCAGCAGGACGGTAAAGCTGTGCGCCTTGATGTCTTTGGAATAGGACAGCGTGTTCTCGAAGTTGTAGTTGAACACGGAGTTGTTGCTGCGCTGGAATGAGTTGTTGGCCGGGTTGTTGGAACTGTTCAGGAAAAACAGCGGCGTGAAGGATTCGCCGCCCCAGAAAGCGATCTTGGAGCCCATGGTAGACCGGAGGCGCAGGCCTTTCAGCGGTTCGGCTTCCAGGTAAACGTTGCCCACCGCGTTGTGGCTCCAGCTGTAGTTGCCGAGGCGGGTGGAAATATATGCCAGCGGGTTGGTCATTTCCTGGCCAACGATGGTGGAAATGCCGTATGCACGGCCCTGCGCGTCCCTCCTCAATTTAGCCTCGTTGCCTGCGTAAGGCACTCCGGCCAGCCTGGCGGGATCGGTTTCGATCACCGGCGTAAGGGGGTCCAGGTTGATGGCGGAGCTTAAGGGGCCGCCGAATTCGCTGTTGGTATTGCCCAGGCCTATGGACTTATCGTATGCATAGCCGATGTTTTCGCCGAAGGTGAGCCAGGGAGTGATCTTATAGGTGGAATTGAGCCGGAGGTTGAAACGTTTGTAGCGGGAGATGTCTGTGGCTACGATACCTTCCTGGTCCAGGTAACCGAAGGAAGTATAGAAAGTGGATTTTTCGCCGCCGCCGCTGATGCTCAGCTCGTGGTTCATGCGTTTGGCGCTGTTGTTGAAGATGGTGGCCTGCCAGTCCGTACCCTTCCCGTAGGATTCGGGATCGGCAAACACGCGCCCGCCGCCGCCGTTCACGGATTGTTCGTTGCGCAGCGTGGCATATTCAGTGGCATTCAGCATATCCAGCTTGCGGGCTGGTTGCGAAGTGCCGTAGTAGCCGTTGTAGCTGATGGTCAGCTTGCCGGCCTTCCCTTTTTTGGTGGTAACCAGTATAACGCCGGAAGCGGCACGGGCCCCGTAGATGGCCTGCGACGCAGCGTCTTTCAGTACCTGTATGGATTCGATGTCGTTCTGGTTCAGGTAACCGATGCCCCCGTTGTCTACCACTACCCCGTCTACCACCCAAAGCGGGTCGTTGTTATTGAAAGTAGTGATGCCGCGCACGCGAACGGTAGCCGCGGAGCCGGGCTGGCCGGAGTTGGAAGCGATGGTAACGCCAGCGGTGCGGCCCTGCAGCGCCTGCTCAATACGGTTGATGGGCATGCCTTCCAGGTCTTTGGCGCGAACGCTGGAGATAGCGCCTGTTACCACGGCCTTTTTCTGGGTGCCGTAGCCTACCACCACCGTTTCCGTGAGGGAAGTTTCTGAGAGCGCCAGCTGCACATTGAGCGTAGAGCCGCCGACGGCCTGCGTTTTGGAGGAATAACCCAGGATGCTGAATACCAGCGTGGTGTTTTTATTGGGCACTTTGAGCGTATACCGGCCGTCGCCGTCTGTGGAAGTACCGGTATTGGTGCCGTTGATACGCACCGTGGCGCCAGGCAGAGGGTCGCCCGCTTCAGTGGTCACACGGCCGGATACGGTGATGGCGGTATCGGCCGCAACTGGCCTGAGATCGGCAGGCATAGGCTGGATAACGATCTTCTGGCCTTCGATGGTAAAAGAAACCGGCTGGTTCAGCAGGAGCATGTTCATGGCCTGCCTTACGGGCATATCCTTTATATCAATATTTACCCTGCTGGTCTTAGCCAGCAGGCTTTCGTCGTATACGACCGAGATTCCTGCCTGCCGCGCAATTTCTTTCAGCACCTTTTTCAGGGGAGCATTCCTTTCCTTAAGTGTGATCTGCTGCGAGAAGCCTTTTGCGCTGATTTGCAAACAAGCCACGAGCAGCAGAAAGGTGGTGAGTTTCATAACCAAGTAGAATTTACTGAATGCGTCCCGCTTGTTACCGGTCTGGAAAAAACCGGTGAAAGCGTTGTAAAACGGGGCTGAGTTCCAGGCAAAGGAATCTCCGCCACTAAAGTTAAATTTCATACTGTTGTAGT
>CBFHAF010000372.1:0-5339 GCA_965653435.1 uncultured Chitinophaga sp. | reverse complement strand
GCATGAAACATAAATTTTTTGCAATACCGATGATCGCCGCCACCCTTGCGCTGGGCGGATGCTCCAAGTTCCTCGAGGAGAAATCACAGAGCGACGTGATACCAAGGACCGTGACGGATTTCAGCGAGCTGCTGCTGGGGTCGGGCTATCCGGGCAATACCAACCCGGCGGCGATGGTCTATCTCATGGACGATGATGTGGACCTCAACTGTGAATCCGGCGTAAGCTCAGGGTATCCCATCGTTGGCACGGATGCGGTAAAGACCGATTACCTGCTGTATACCTGGCAGCCCCGCCAGGCCGAGGAAAACGGCCTCGGCACCCGCATTGGCGACCAGGCCGGCAATACGCCATATTTCAGGGTATACGAACGCATCAAAGGCTGCAACGCAGTGCTGGATTATGTGGACGATGCCATAGGTACGCAGGAGGGGAAAGACCGCGTAAAAGCGGAAGCGCTTGCGATCCGCGCATTCCATTATTTCACGCTGGTGAACCTGTACGGCGATCCTTACAACCAGAACCCGGCAGGGCCCGGAGTGCCGCTGAAGATGATCTCCAGCGTGGATGCCGAGCTGCCCGCGCGGAACACCGTGGCGGAAGTATACGATGCCGTCGTGAAAGACCTGCGCGAAGCCGCACGCCTGATGGACCCGCTGCCCATTGTGCGGAAAGACTTCCATATCAACCAGCCGGCCATTCACATTCTTTTATCCAGGGTATATCTCCATATGGAAAAATGGGAGGACTGTGTGGCCGAAGCCGACAAAGCCTTCGCGTTGGGCGCTACCGTACCGGACCTCACCAACATCACCGCCGGGCCCTGGATCAGCTACGACAACGCCGAGGTGGAATGGATGTTTGGCAGCACCTACCAGGAGTACAGCCAGACCGAATACGCACCCTCCCCTCAACTCATCACGAGCTTCAGCGAAAACGACATCCGCGGTAAATTCGGTTTCTACAGGCCGCCTAACAGTGAAAGCTCGGCGCTGCTGCAAAAGTTCCTGACCAACGGAACGGCATCCATCTCCCAGGCCGTGCGCGCTTCCGAAGCGCTGATGAACCGCGCTGAAGCGTACGTGCAGCTGAATAAGCTGGGCGATGCACTGAAAGATCTCAACGGCATGCGCCGCCGCCGCATTATCGGTTATACGGACGTTAGCATTGGCGACAAAGCCGCATTGCTCGCGGAAATTCGTGGGGAGCGCCGCAAAGAGTTCTGCTATGAAGGTTTCCGCTGGTTCGACCTGCGCCGTTACGGCAGGCCGTCTATCACGCACCGTTACCAGCACGATCCCGCGGAGCCTATCCTGCAGTATACCCTCAAAGAGAAAGACCCTGCGTATACGCTGCCTTTCCCTTCCGCCTTGCTGCTGCGCAACCCGAAGCTTTCACAAAACCCTTCAGCGGCCATGCCGAACAGGGTTGGACAATAAATTTCCGAACGCATGATACGTATTCACATGAAATATATCTTCTTCCTGACCATCACCGGCAGCCTGTTCCTGGCCGCCTGTAAAAAGGATGCGCCCATCGGGCCGCCCATAAAGATTGAGCCGGATTACGCGCTGCCGCAGGGCAACGCGCCGAAAGAAGCGAACGACAAGATCCAGCAGCTGTATGACAGGTACGGTTCCTATTTCCTGTACAACTTCACCCAGAAGGACTTTGAATGGATACAATCATCCGGCAACAGCAGCAGCAAGATCGATACCGCCGTGCTGGGAAAACCGGAGTATACTTCCGATATGCTGGCTTTGCTGGACGACGTCTGGCTGAAGTTCCTGCCGGAAGACTTCAAGAAAAAAGGCGGCATCCCTTACCGTGTATTCATCATGGACAGCATCCGCCAGTTTCGTGGCCCCGGATATCCGCCGGGATTCGAATACCTGAACTTCGAATATAAAGTGATCGGGAAAGCCATTGCCTTCAGCGGCATGAATGCAGGGCTGCGTACGATGACGCCCGCGCAGAAGCTCGCTAAAAAGAACCTGATCATCGGCGTGATGTGGAACTATTATGTAAACAGCGGTTTCCTGGATGTTCCGGCTGCCTTCTATAACGTTTCCGACTATGTGAACCAGCCGCAGACGCCCATCAACTCCGCCAACCCGGCGAATGTGGAAGCATACCGCCAGCGCGGGTTCCTGCCTGAATCGTACAGCGCCTTTAACGGTGCGCCCTCCGAGTGGCTGAAAAGCTCCTACTTCTGGACGAGCACGCCGAGGAGCTACGATCTCAGCTCGTACATCTACCACATGCTGCAATGCACGGACGAAAAGATCGCCCCGCTGGTGAACGGTAACTACCCGCTTATCAAACAAAAGTTCGATATACTGGTCAAACATTTTAAGGATAAATACAACATCGACGTAAGAGCTATCGCCAACGCGACCTATTGATCCCTGTTCATGGCCGCTCTCCGGCAAACCGGCGGAGGGCGGCCATTTCACCGCCGGTTTCCGGTCTGCAACACGCCTCCGGCTCCTTCCGCCTATACAGCAGCTGATACATACAAAAAAGGCGCTTGCGAAACGACCGCGAGATTCATCAATTAAAAAGGCAAATGATGTCCTCTTCATAAGCAGCAAGCAAAGCCCCGATGTTTATCGGGGCTTCCTGTTCCGCAATTCCCGGGCCGCCCGTAGGCTGCATTTGCCTCTCATCAATTATCAGGATGAAGACAGGTAGAAAGGAAGGAGTTGGTTGTTTAAGGATTGCCTTCAAACAAATACGTAAACAAAACTGAATGGAAAACGCCATCGTAAAAGTAGAAAATCTGTCTCACCGCTACACCGCTCAGTGGGCGGTGCGCGACATCAGTTTCGAGATACGCAGCCAGGGAGTGGTAGGGCTGCTGGGTTCCAACGGAGCCGGTAAATCCACCACGATGAACATTATCTGCGGTGTGCTGAAGCAAACCAAAGGCAAAGTGTTCATCAACGGTACAGACCTGGACAAGAACCCCGTAGCGGCCAAAAGGAACATCGGCTTTATGCCGCAAAAGCTGCCGCTTCACCTGGATTTCACGGTGGAGGAATTCCTGACCTACTGTGCGGACCTCCGCCTGGTAGATAAATCGCAGGTGAAAAAAGCAGTGGCCGAAGCCGCTGAAAGATGCGGCGTGCTGCATTTCCGCGACCGCCTGCTGCGCAACCTCTCCGGCGGTTACCAGCAACGCGTGGGCATTGCCCAGGCCATCGTGCACAGCCCGCGCTTCGTGGTGCTGGACGAGCCTACGAACGGCCTCGATCCCAACCAGATCGTGGAAGTGCGCCATCTCATCCGCGAGATCGCGAAAGACCGCTCCGTACTGCTGTCTACCCACATCCTCTCCGAAGTGCAGGCCACCTGCCAGGAGATCAAGATGATAGACCAGGGGCAGCTGGTGTTCTCAGGCACCATGGACATGTTCGACAACTACATAGAGCCCAACAGCCTCGTGCTTTCGCTGGACGAACCGCCTGCGGGAGATGAGCTGCTGCAGCTCGAAGGCGTGCGCTCCGTGGAGCAGATCGGTCCTTACCGTTTCCGCCTCGGGTACGACGGCGATAAAACCACCACCCGGCGCGTAGCCGCCGCCAGCGTGGAACGCGGCTGGGGGCTGATGGAGCTGGTAGTGGAAAAAAGCTCGCTCGATGCGGTATTCGCAAGACTGTCCGGAAAGGCCGGTAAATAATGCACCTAAAAAAGACGTCATCAAAATGAGACAAATATATAAGATCGCAAAAGCGGAACTCTATACATTATTTTATTCGCCCATCGCCTGGATGATCCTCGTGATATTCGCCTTCCAGACAGCCTTCGTATTCAGCGGGGTATTGCAGGAACTGGTGCGTTACCAGGAGCTGGTAGACGGCATCGGCGCCGGCACTTACGGGCTCTTCGGCGGTAACCTGTCGCTGTTCCCGGCCGTGCAGGGCTACCTTTATCTCTACATGCCCCTGCTCACCATGGGGCTCATGAGCCGCGAGCTGAGCAGCGGCTCCGTGAAGCTGCTTTATTCCTCGCCGCTCACTTCCTCGCAGATCATTTCCGGGAAATTCCTCGCGATGATGCTCTACAGCCTGGTGCTGATCGGCATGTTGCTGGTATATGTGGTGATCGGCGGGATCAAAATAGACAACTTCAGCTGGCAGGAAGCATTTTCCGGGCTGCTGGGCCTCTATCTGCTGATGTGCGCCTATTCCGCCATCGGCCTTTTTATGTCGTGCCTCACGGGTTACCAGGTGGTTGCTGCATTGGGCACGCTGGTGCTGCTCGGCCTGCTGAACTACATCGGCAAAGTATGGCAGGATATCGAATTCGTACGCGACCTCACCTACTGGCTGTCTATCTCCGGCCGCGCCGGCACGATGATCAGAGGCCTGATAGGGTCGGAGGACGTATTGTATTTCATGATCATCATCGGCCTTTTCCTCAGCCTTGCCGTGCTCAGGCTGCAGGCCAGCCGCGCGCATTCTTCCTTTGCCTCCGTATGGGGCAGGTACTCGCTCGCGCTGATGGCCGCGCTCACGCTGGGTTATATCACTTCCCGGCCAACGATGATGAAGTACTACGACGCCACCGAAACGAAAAGGAACACGCTTACACCCGCCAGCCAGGAAGTAGTGCGGAAAATGACCGGCGGGCTTACCATCACTACCTACGTCAACCTGCTGGACCGCGAAGCCTTCAACGGCCTGCCTTCGCAGGTGAACGAGGATAAGGACCGCTTCAGCCAATACCTGCGTTTTAAACCGGAAACTAAATTCCGTTACGTTTATTATTACGACAAGTCCGTGAACCCCGCCTTCAGAAGCCCGAAAGAGCCGAAGGACCTGCCGCTGGACGAGCAGGCGAAAAGAAGGGCAGAAGTGCTGGACATCGACGTGGATATGTTCATGAAGCCTGAAGAGTTCAAAAAGAAGATCGACCTGAGCGCTGAAGGCAACACCTTCGTGCGCGTGGTGGAAAGGGAGAACGGGCAGAAATCATACCTGCGCCTGTATGCGGACATGTTAAAGTTTCCCGACGAAGCAGAAGTGACCGCCGCGTTTAAACGTATGGTGATGAAGCTGCCACGCATCGGTTTCCTGCAGGGCGGCCGTAAGCTGGAAGGCGACCGTGCGAAGGACTACACGCTTTTCTCTTCAGAAAGAACCTTCCGCTATGCCCTCACCAACCAGGGCTCCGATGTGGAAACGCTGGACCTTTCCGGTGACAAGCAGATCCCGGAAGACATGGACATTATCGTGATTGCGGACCTGAAAGAAGCGCCGGATTCCGCCGTCGGCAAAAAGCTAAACGCATACATCGCCGCAGGCGGCAACCTGGTGGTAACGCTGAAGCCGGGC
>CBFHAF010000371.1:0-5357 GCA_965653435.1 uncultured Chitinophaga sp. | reverse complement strand
CATCCAGCGTACTGCCGCCGAGCAGACCATCGAGAACGCCATCACCGTGTTCAACCTGGAAAGCGACGAGATCAAAGGCCAGATCATCGGCCGCGAGGGCCGCAACATCCGCGCCATCGAAGCCGCTACCGGCGTGGACCTGATCGTGGACGACACCCCGGAAGCCATCGTGCTTTCCTCTTTCGACCCGCTGCGCCGCGAAATTGCACGCCTCAGCCTCCAGCGCCTCGTGCAGGACGGCCGTATCCACCCCGCCCGTATCGAGGAAGTGGTGGAAAAGACCAAACGCCAGCTGGAAGAACAGGTAATGGAGATCGGCGAACGTACGGTGATAGAACTGGGCATTCACGGCCTGCACAAAGAACTTGTGCGCATGGTCGGCAAAATGCGCTTCCGTTCCTCCTACGGCCAGAACCTGCTGATGCACTCCAAAGAGACCGCTAACCTTTGCGCCGTGATGGCCGCCGAGCTGGGCCTCAACCCCAAGCTCGCCAAACGCGCCGGCCTGCTGCACGACATCGGTAAAGTGCCCGACGAAGAATCCGAACTGAGCCACGCCCTCCTCGGCGCCAAGCTGGCTGAGAAATACGGCGAACATCCGGCCATCGTGAACGCCATCGGCGCGCACCACGATGAAATGGAAATGGCCTACGTTATCTCCCCCATCGTACAGGCCTGCGACGCCATCAGCGGCGCCCGCCCCGGCGCCCGCCGCGAGATCATGCAAAGCTACCTGCAGAGGATCAAGGACCTGGAGAACCTCGCCATGGGTTACGACGGCGTTGAAAAAGCCTACGCCATCCAGGCAGGCCGCGAGCTGCGCGTAATTGTTGAAAGCGAAAAAGTAACGGACAACGATGCGGACCGCCTCAGCTTCGAGATCGCGAACAAAATACAGAACGACATGCAATACCCCGGCCAGATCAAAGTAACGGTGATCCGTGAACGCAGGGCCGTGAACGTTGCCAGGTAATATCATTCATACACACAGGAACGCCGCAGCGCATTACGCACTGCGGCGTTCTTTTTTATGCCCGTTTTTCCCTATCTTACCCATCCACAAAAACTATGGTAAGATGAAAAAAAGATGGCTGACGCTGGCCGTGCTCGGGCTACTCTCCGTAAGCACCGCCTTCGCGCAAAAGCAGCAGAAACTGTTCAACGGTAAAAACCTCGACGGCTGGAAGATCCATGGCACGGAGAAATGGTATGTAGAGAAAGGGGAATTGGTATGCGAAAGCGGTCCTGATAAAGAATACGGCTACCTTGCCACCGATAAAACCTTCAAGGATTTTGAGCTCACCGTCGATTTTAAGCAGGAAGCCAACGGCAACAGCGGCGTGTTCTTCCACTCTTCCCTGGAAGGCACCAAGATCTCCGGCTGGCAGGCGGAAGTAGCGCCCCCGGGCAGCAACACCGGCGGCATCTACGAATCCTACGGCCGCGGCTGGCTTATTAAACCCACTCCGGACAAAGACAAGAACCTGAAAATGGGCGAATGGAACACGATGAAGATAGTAGTGAAGGGCAACAACGTGACCACCTACCTGAACGGCGTGGAAATGATCACGCTCGATGATGAAAAGATCGGCGCAAAAGACGGCCAGATCGCCCTGCAGATACACTCGGGCGGCGGCATCAAGGTGCACTGGAAAAACATAAAGATCAAAGAGATCAAATGATCGTGAAAAGGAAAGAGTCTTCTCTTTCCTTTTTTTATTTCATTTATTTTGCAGCATGACTTTACAGCAACAGCTTTCAGAAACCACCACATACCTGCGCCAGCAAGGCTTTGGCGACGCCGTTGCCGGCATTGTGCTGGGCACGGGCCTGGGTGAGCTCATCCACCGGATCGATATCAAAAAGAGCATTCCTTACGGCAGCATCCCGCACTTCCCCGAATCCACCGTAGAAACGCATAAAGGCCACCTCATTTACGGCCTCATCGGCAAAACGCCTGTGATAGCCATGCAGGGCCGTTTTCATTATTACGAAGGGTACACCATGCAGCAGATCACCTTCCCCATCCGCATCATGAAAGCCCTCGGCGTACAGCAGCTGCTGCTCAGCAATGCCGCGGGTGGCATGAACGCGGCATATAAAAAAGGAGACCTGGTGCTGCTGAACGACCATATCAACCTTCAGCCCGAAAACCCGCTGCGCGGCCCGCACGACCCCGCTTCCGGCCCGAGGTTCCCGGATATGAGCAGGCCTTACAGCCCCGCACTGGGAGAAAAGCTGAAAGCCGCCGCCATACAGCATAACAAGCCGCTGCACGAAGGAGTGTACGCAGCAGTGATGGGCCCGAACCTTGAAACGCGCGCGGAATACCGCTTCCTGCGCATGATCGGCGCAGACCTTGTGGGCATGAGCACCGTGCCCGAAGTGATCGTCGCCAACCAGGCCGGCCTGCCCTGCGCCGCCGTTTCAGTGGTAACGGACGAATGTGACCCCGATCACCTGGAACCCGTATCCCTCGCGGAGATCATTGCAGTGGCCGGCAAAGCGGACAAGGTGTTGAGCGGCATTTTCGCCATGGTGATCGAAAGCATGAGCTGATCATTCCCCCAGCCATTTCCGGAATTCCGGCGCGCGGAGGCGGCTGACGATAATGTCTTCTTCCAGCACAGGTTTCAGCTGTACTTTCAGCTTCCCGTTGAACCAGGCCTGCACCCTTGCGATGCTCCGGTAATGCGCGATACACTGGCGGTTGAGGCGGAAGAAGTCCGCCGCGTCCAGCTCCGATGAGATTTCATCCAGGCTTCTTTCGGTAAGATGATCGGTATTGCCGAATGTGCGGATGCACGACATGCGGTCGCGCACGTAAAAATAGGCGATGTCGCACACTGGCAGGGAAATGAGCCGTGTGCCGTTCCTGACGAGGTAACGCTGCGGCAGCACAGGCCTGTTGAAGCTGCTCAGCAGGCTGCCGAGCTGGGCGGACATCCGGAGGATCTCCACCTCGTAGTCAAAAGTAGCGATGATGTCCTTCAGCTGCTGGGCGGCAGCCGCTTCTGATTCATTAATGAGTATTTTCATATCCGGGGTTTATGATAAGCATGGGTGCCACCCCAAATGTAAAATGCCCGGCCTGAAAGGCGCGTTCAAATCGATGAAGCGCAGGGAGCGGCGATGAAGGGTCGTTTCCCGGGGATGAAATGAAACACGCCGCCGGTTCACACCATATTCGGCCGTATTCGTCACATTTGCCGGAACCAGCCGCCTGATTATGCGCAATTTGGCGGGTGAATAAAATCCCCGCTATGCTCAGACAAGCTCTATTCGGCATCCTTATGACCCTTCAAAGCGTTCCTGTCTTTTGCCAATCCGGCCCTGAACAGGCGGATGATGATGCGGCGGTTCCGCAGGTAAACATAAACGCCCCTGCACAGCCCGGACTGGCAGAAAACAACATGCAGCTCCCGGTACGGGCCAACGACCTCCTTAGCGCATATTTCAAACGCAGGCAGCACAAGCCATCCGGTGCAGACAGCCTTACGGAAGCCGAAACCCTACTCCAGGCAAAAGCAGATACCCTGCTCAATGCATATTTCAAACGCAACCAGTTCCGCGGCACTGCGCTCATAGCCTTTCGCGGCAAGGTGCTCCTGCAAAAGGGATATGGATGGCGGAATGTTGAAAAACAAATTCCCCACGACGGGAACAGCATCTTCCAGGCCGCTTCCATTACCAAAACCTTTACCGCCACGTTGGTGATGAAGCTCGCGGAGATGAAAAGACTTTCCCTGCAGGATAAGCTCAGCAGGTATTACCCCGGCTATCCCAAAGGCGACAGCATTACCATTGCACACTTGCTTTCGCATACTTCCGGCATCTATAACTACACGGAGAACGGGGAGTTTATGCAGAACCGGTCCACAAAACCAGCCACGGAAGCGGAGATGCTCGCCCTCTTCCGCGATATGCCGCTGGATTTTCCGCCGGGCACAGGCTGGAATTACAGCAACTCCGGCTACATGCTGCTGGGTTATATCATCCAGAAAGTGACGGGGCTGAGCTACGAAGGAGCTATCAGGAAATACATTTTTGACCCGCTGGATATGCAGCGCAGCGGGTTCGATTTCGCGCGCCTGCAGGACGCGGACAAAGCAAACGGCTATCGGGAAGATTCAACCGGCGCATACACACAGCCCGTGACCGTCACCGATTCAAGCGTTTCTTTTGCCGCCGGCTCCATTTATACCACGGCGGGCGACCTGCTCAAATGGCACCAGGGATTGATGAACAACGCGATCGTTAGCCCTGCTGGCTGGCAGGAGCTAAGCACGGCCAAACGTAACGGCTATGGTTATGGCTGGGATATCGACAGCATGCAGGGGAAATACACCGTCGGCCACAGCGGCGGCATGCGCGGGTTAAGGACCAATTTCGTACGTATTCCGGAAGATGATATCTGCATCGTGCTGCTGAGCAATACGGAAACCCAGGCGCTGCATAGTATCACTGAAAAGCTGGTGGCCGTACTGTACGGCCTGCCCTACCGGCTGCCGGCCAGCAAACCGGTCATTAAACCGGATACAGCTGTTCTGAGGAAATATACCGGTACATACCTGCTGGCGGAAAAGAACCTTAAAGTGCATATCGTTCTTGAGAACGGCGAGCTGGTGGCCTACCCGGAAAGAGGCCCCCGTTCCACGCTTTGCGCAATAAGCCCTTTATGTTTTTTCCTGAAGGATGATATAGATTTTGAAACCTGTTTCGTGACAGACGGAACAGGGAAAGGGGTTCAAATGACGATAGATCAACGCGGCCGCAAGGGCGTACTCAAACGTGTGGAAGAATGATCAGTGAAGTGGTTTATTCTTCTTCATCTTCTTCATCGTTCAGCCGGTCGTCCGCATCTTCGATCTCTTCTTCGAGATCGTCTTCTTTTTCGATATCGTCTCCATCGTAGGCATCTTCCTCGAATTCCAGCAGTTCGTCGTCCGCTTCGTCTTCATCCTCTTCCTCATCTTCATCTTCACCCTGGGCTGCGGAAGCCAATACATTCAACATGGTCTGGTAATCCGCCTCCTGCAGGTGTTGCAGGGATTCCCATTCTATCCCGGCAGTTCCGTCGCTTTTTTGCTTGATCATTTTGAAATGTTTTAGGATAGAAAATTACGGAAAATTGATGTTGCGGGATGAATATCAATTATTGTAATTGGTGAAGAAATAATGGAAAATATGGCAAGAAAAAAGCCGGGCGTCGCTTCCCGGCTTTTTTAAGAATATGTTATTTTTTGTTTTCTTCGTTTTCGCTCCCTTCTTCTTCATCTGTGTCATCATCCTCGTCTTCTCCGTCCTCATCATCATCTTCTTCATCCCCGTCATCATCGTCCTCATCTTCCTCCTCG
>CBFHAF010000370.1:0-5358 GCA_965653435.1 uncultured Chitinophaga sp. | reverse complement strand
ACAGGTCACCATTTATGAGCCTGGCCTGGAAAAATTGTTTGAACGCAATCTGAAAGAAGAGCGACTGCATTTCACCACTGATCTCGAAGAAGGCATCCGCGATGCAGCGGTGATCTTCCTCGCGCTGCCCACCCCTCCGGGAGAAGACGGCTCCGCCGATCTTTCCTATATCCTGAGGGTGGCGGACCAGCTGGGCAAAATGCTGAAAGATTACAAAGTGATCGTGGACAAAAGCACCGTTCCTGTTGGCACTGCCGACAAGGTGCATGCTGCTATCGCCAAAAACGCCACCGTTGAATTCGACGTGGTGAGCAACCCGGAATTTCTCCGTGAAGGCGTTGCCGTTGAGGATTTCATGAAGCCGGACCGCGTGGTGATCGGCACACAATCCGAACGTGCGCGCAAGATCATGGGCGACCTTTATGCGCCGTTTGTGCGCCAGGGCAACCCGGTGATCTATATGGACGAGAAATCCGCCGAGCTGACCAAATATGCGGCCAACTCCTTCCTGGCCACCAAGATCTCCTTCATGAACGAGATCGCGGTGCTCTGTGAAAGACTGGGCGCTGATGTGGATATGGTCCGCCGCGGCATCGGCAGCGACGACCGCATCGGCAAACGTTTCCTGTTCCCCGGCATCGGATACGGCGGCAGCTGCTTCCCGAAAGACGTGCAGGCGCTTGTGAAGTCTTCTCAGGAAGCCAAATACGATTTTAAGATACTGGAAGCCGTAATGGATGTGAACGAAAAACAGAAACTGTTCCTCCTTCCGAAGATCGAAGCCTTTTTCGGAGGCAACCTGAAAGGGAAACACTTCGCACTGTGGGGGCTGGCCTTCAAACCCAATACAGACGACATCCGTGAAGCTCCGGCCTTGTACATCATCGATGCGCTGACGGCAGCAGGCGCCACCGTTACCGCCTTCGACCCAGAGGCAATGGCTAATGTGAAGCAGGTGGTGGGCGACAGGATCAAATTTGCAGAGCACCAGTATGAAGCGCTGCAAGACGCCGATGCGCTGATCATTGCAACGGAGTGGAGCGTATTCCGCACGCCGGATTTCGACAAGATCAAGAGTACCCTGAAGAATAGCACCATCTTCGACGGCCGCAACCTCTTTGAAGTGCCCCGCATGCAAGAACTTGGTTTTCACTATGAAAGCGTTGGCCGCCAGGCGGTGAAACGCTAAAAATATACACTATGACTAAAAAACGCGTACTGATCACCGGTGCTGCCGGGTTCCTGGGCTCCCACCTCTGCGACCGCTTTATCAAAGAAGGCTATCATGTAATCGGCATGGATAACCTCCTGACGGGCAACCTCAAAAACATTGAGCACCTTTTCCCGCTCAAGGAATTTGAATATTACCATCACGATGTCACCAAGTTCGTGCATGTGCCCGGCGAGCTGGATTATATCCTTCATTTCGCCTCCCCGGCCAGCCCCATCGATTACCTGAAGATGCCCATCCAGACCCTGAAAGTGGGTTCATTGGGCACCCACAACCTGCTGGGCCTGGCCAAATCGAAGAACGCGCGCATCCTGGTAGCGTCCACCTCGGAAGTATACGGTGATCCGAACGTGCATCCCCAACCGGAGGAATACTGGGGCAATGTGAACCCTGTAGGCCCCCGCGGCGTGTATGACGAAGCCAAACGTTTCATGGAATCCATCACCATGGCCTATCATAATTTCCATGGCGTGGAAACCCGCATCATACGTATCTTCAACACCTACGGCCCCCGCATGCGGCTGGATGACGGCCGCGCGCTGCCCGCCTTCATGAGCCAGGCGCTTACCGGCCAGGACCTTACCGTGTTCGGAGACGGTTCCCAAACACGTTCTTTCTGTTATGTGGACGATCTCGTGGAAGGCATTTACCGCCTGCTGCTGAGCGATTACCACATGCCCGTTAACATCGGCAACCCGGCTGAGATCACTCTCCTGCAATTCGCGGAAGAGATCATTTCACTCACCGGCACCAAGCAGAAGATCGTATTCCATCCCCTGCCGAAAGACGATCCGAAGCAACGGAAACCCGACATCACCAAGGCTAAGCAATTACTGGGCTGGGAACCGAAAATAGACCGCAAGGAAGGATTAAAGATTACGTACGAATATTTCAAACAGGCACTTGGAAAATAATTTTCGTATGAAAGAAACAATACTGATCACAGGAGGAGCCGGTTTTATCGGCTCCCATGTGGTTCGGTTATTTGTAAATAAATACCCTTCTTACACCGTTGTGAACGGTGACGCCCTCACCTACGCCGGTAACCTTGAGAACCTGTCTGACGTGAAAGGCAGCCCGAATTATATTTTTGAAAAAGTAGACATCACAGACGAAAACGCTGTGAACAGCCTCTTCGAAAAATACAAATTCGACGGGGTGATCCATCTCGCGGCGGAAAGCCATGTAGACCGCTCCATCCTGGACCCGCTGGCCTTTATCAGGACCAACGTGCTGGGTACCGCCGTGCTGCTGAATGCCGCGCGCAAATACTGGAAAGACGGCATGGAGAACAAACGCTTCTATCACGTGTCTACCGACGAAGTATACGGCTCGCTTGGCGAGGAAGGCTTTTTCACGGAAGAGACCGCTTATGACCCACGTTCTCCGTATTCCGCTTCCAAGGCCAGCTCCGACCATTTCGTGAGAGCATATTACCACACCTACCATTTGCCTGTAGTGCTGAGCAACTGTTCCAACAATTACGGCTCCCATCACTTTCCTGAAAAGCTGATCCCTCTTGCTATCCATAATATCAGGAACAACAAGCCCGTGCCCGTTTACGGCAAAGGCGAAAATGTCCGTGACTGGCTGTTCGTGGAAGATCATGCCCGTGCGATCGACACCATTTTCCACAACGGGCGTACCGGCGAAACATACAATATCGGCGGGTTCAATGAATGGAAGAACATCGACCTTATCCGCCTGTTGTGCAAAGTGATGGACCGCAAGCTGGGGCGTGAAGAAGGCACTTCCGAAAAACTCATCACTTTCGTGAAAGACAGGGCCGGCCATGACCTCCGTTACGCGATCGATGCCACCAAGCTCAACAAGGAGCTGGGCTGGGCGCCGAGCCTCCAGTTCGAGGAAGGGCTGGAAAAAACCGTAGACTGGTACCTTGCCAATGAAGAATGGCTGCAACATGTTACCAGCGGGGCTTACCAACAATATTACCAGGAACAATACCAGCAACGATAATGCCGTTCAGACCAACAGGGATCCCGGGCCTCCTGATCTTCGAACCGAAGGTGCATGGAGACGAAAGGGGATATTTTTTTGAGAGCTACAACGCAAATACCTTCCGGGAAGAAGGAATCGATATTCAGTTTGTGCAAGATAACCAGGCGCGCTCTGGTTACGGTGTATTGCGTGGCCTGCATTTTCAACGACAACCCTATTCACAGAACAAGCTGATACGGGTGCTTGAAGGCCGCGTTATGGATGTGGTGGTAGACCTCCGCAGGGGATCTCCCACCTACGGCAAATCGTTCTCCATTGAGCTATCCGCCGAAAACAAGCTCCAGCTGCTGGTGCCACAGGGCTTTGCCCATGGGTATTCCGTACTGAGCCCAATCGCGGAGGTGATGTACAAATGCGATAACTTTTACAACAAACCGAGCGAAGGCGGCATCCTGTACAGCGATCCTGCTTTAGGAATAGACTGGGGCATCCCGCTTACCGAAGCGGTGGTCTCTGAAAAAGACAAAGTATTGCCGCTGCTGGCCGACGTTCAACATAATTTTACCTTTCAGCAATAAACGAATATGAAACATATCCTGGTAACAGGCGCCAAAGGCCAGCTGGGCCAGGCGCTGCAATCCGCAGCCGCACAGTATCCTGATTTCGAACTGATCTATACAGACAGGGAAGAGCTTGACATCACCGATGCTGACGCGGTGAACGCCTTTTTCAGCGGCCGGCAGATAGACGCCGTGATCAACTGTGCAGCCTATACGGCGGTAGACAAGGCGGAACAAGATGAAGAAGCAGCGTTCCTGCTGAACTTCCAGGCGCCGCTGATACTCGCCGAGGTATCCGCGCAGCACAACAGCGCGTTTATCCAGGTTTCCACGGATTATGTTTTTGACGGCCGGCGCAACCGGCCTTATACCGAAAAAGACGAAACCTCCGCCCAGAGCGTATATGGCGCCTCAAAACTGCGCGGAGAGGCTGCCGTGCTGGGCTACCACCCCCAGGCGGTGATTATCCGCACATCCTGGCTGTATTCCAGCACCGGCGTCAACTTCGTGCAGCGCATGCAGGAGCTGATGAAGGAGAAAGAAAGCCTGAACGTGGTGTTCGACCAGACGGGCACGCCCACCTATGCACCCGACCTCGCCAATGCCATCCTCACCATGCTCGGCCACCCTGCCCTGAAGGAAGGCGGCATTTACCATTACAGCAACGAAGGAGTAGCCAGCTGGTACGATTTTGCAGTGGCCATAAAGGAGCTTACGGGGTCCAAATGCGCGGTAAATCCCATTACATCGGATCAATACCCCACCCCGGCACAAAGGCCGGCTTATAGCGTCTTAAACAAGGAAAAGATCAAATCGGTCTTCGGGCTGCAGGTACCTTACTGGAGGGACAGTTTGGCAGTCTGCCTCGGTAAATAGCAACTTAACTGACTATTTTCCCGTCTTTCATTACGAGCTGGCGGTCGCTGAGCGTGGCCAGCTCCTCGTTATGGGTCACAATGATAAAAGTCTGGTTAAACTGGTCGCGGAGCTGCAGGAAAAGCTGGTGCAGCTCCCGGGCATTCCGCGAATCCAGGTTGCCTGTAGGCTCGTCTGCCATGATCACGGCCGGGTTATTGATCAGTGCCCTGGCTACTGCCACCCGCTGCTGCTCCCCGCCGGAAAGCTCCTTGGGCCGGTGATCCATCCGGTCTTTCAGGCCCAGCGTTTCCAGGAGGTATTCCGCTCTTTCCTTTACCGCAGCCTTCTTTGACCCGGCAATGTACCCCGGGATGCTCACGTTCTCCAGCGCGTTGAACTCCGGCAGCAGGTGGTGGAACTGGAAGATGAAGCCGATATGGCGGTTCCTGAAGTCTGCCAGCCGCCTGCCCTGTACAGTGCTGGTTTGTATCCCATTAATGGAACTATCCCCGCCGGTAGGGCTGTCCAGCGTGCCCAGGATGTGCAGCAACGTGCTTTTCCCGGCTCCGGAAGAGCCAACGATGGTAACGATCTCCCCTTTACTGACAGAAATATCCACCCCGCGGAGCACCTGGAGGTTGGAATAATTTTTGGTAACATTGCGAGCGGTAAGCATAACCAAGCGAAGTAAATTAGCCGTTAAAATAGTAATAGTTGTTTATTTCAAATTAAATAATACTTTTGCGAAAA
>CBFHAF010000369.1:0-5367 GCA_965653435.1 uncultured Chitinophaga sp. | reverse complement strand
CCAGGCAATAAACCCGGCATTTTCCCTAACGTACGAGGGAATGTCGCCGCTTATGAAAGCAGGTATCAGCACGAGGTCCGACTGCTGCACTTCACGCATGGGGAGGGGCTGGTACATCTCATGGAAAGACGGGGCCTGGGCGCCGCCTTCGAGGGCCACCAGCCTGATATCGAAGAAGGGGCGGCCGGTATGTTCCTGGTAATAAAGATTCACTGTCTGAAATACGTCCAGGATGGCTGCGATACTGATCGGACGGTAATGCTGGCTGAGGATTACAGAAAGCTTTTTCATAATTAGGTGAAATGGCTTAGCAAGATACTAAAAATTTTGGCATAAATGACCCGGTAAATTGACCCTTCTACCCACGAAGTTTCCTTGCAATGCTTTGTAAATTAGCAATAAATACCACCTCGCATGAAAAAACAACCCGGCACTCTCATAGGCTTTGACCTGACGGTGAACGAAGCCGAAACCGTCAGCCAGTTCTACCATAAAGTAATAGGCTGGGAAATAGGCGCACAGAAGATGGGGGAATATGAAGATTATTTCATGAAAAACCCTGAAACCGGCGACATCATAGCCGGGGTATGCCATGCCCGCGGCGCCAACAAGGATCTTCCGCCCGTATGGCTGGCGTACATACAGGTGGCGGACCTGGATGCCAGCCTTGCCCAGGTGGAAAAGCTGGGCGGTAAAATAATGAGCGAAAAAAGGAAAGCGGGGGAGATGGGAAGTTATGTGCTGGTGCAGGACCCTGCGGGGGCTTTCTTTATGTTATGGGGATGATACGCGCCTTTCTATAACCTGGAAAACGGGGCTGCCCTGCCTCCCGGCAGCGGCGGCCCCATTTGAATGATCAGCGTGATGCGCAATGCAGCACATCACCGGCCATCATTGCCGGTACGATCAGATCGCCTTTTGCATCCAGCGTGAAATCCGCCGGCCCCGCGATCTTCTCTTTATTCAGCACGGCGCTGCTGCCGTCGCTGAGCTTCACTTTAATGATCTCCCCGCTTTTATCGAATGCCACCCAGTCGCTCACAACCAGGTACTCCCCGTCCAGCAGGGCGATGCCGTCGTAACGCCCGGGCCGGCTGCTTACACGCGTGAAAGCGGGATTGGGGTCCTGCAGGCTGATGTAGCCGATCTCGCCCTCTGTTTTGTCCATAGGGCCGAATGTGCAGATGTAGAGCCGGGCATTGGCCGCATCCACGAAGAGGCCGTTCAGCCCCTGGAGCTTGCCGGTTACAGGCACGGCTTCTACCGCGGGCTGCTGTGAAAGCCTGATCCTGAAAAGTTTGTTGATATCCATCGCGGAAACGTAAAGCGTATGATCGTCCTGCGCTGCAAGGTCGTTCAGGAACCCGGTTTTCTCCCCGGAAAAATCAATATTGCAGCTTTCTTTCCCGGTGGCGAGGTCATAACCTTTTACGCGGTCGATATCCGTTACGAACAGCGTGCCGCCAGCTATCACAGCGCCTTTGGGAGCATGCAGCCCTCCGGCGAAACGTTCAGGATTGTTGCCGCTGAGGTCTGTGCGCCAGATGATGCCGTTAGTGTCTTTAGCGGAAGGGTTGCCGCCTTTGCCGATGTCCGCAATGTAGAGGTGCCTGCCGTCTGTGGCAATGCTTTCGGGGTTGGACAGGAATGAGCTGTTGTTCATCTTGTGCTGCGCAAGCGCGGGCGTTGCAAGGAGTAATAATGCCAATAGCGTTCTCATTGTAATTTGTTTTCAGCAAAGCTATGGCGGCGGCTGCACAGGGCTGTAACAGATTCGGTTCAAAAAGTAGCAATTTTAGCCCGCTGTGCGCTTTTAGGCGTTGTGCCGAATTTGGTTTTGTAACATTTGATGAAATAAGATGGGTTCTCAAATCCGCATTCAGCGGCTATTTCGTTGATGTTCATGGCGGTGGTGCGCAATAGCTGGTCCGCATGTTTCAGCCTTTCGTCGTTGATCCATTTTTTGGGCGCGGCATTGAACAGCCGGGCAAATTCGCGTTTGAAACCGGAGAGGCTGAGGCCGCAGATCTTCGCGTAATCTTCCAGGCTGAGGGGTTTCAGCAGGTTCGATTTGATGGTGAGGGTGATAGCGGCGGCGCTGGTGTCGAACAGCTGGTGCAGGAACGAAAGCAGCTGCGGGCGGTAAGGGCTGGCGAGCATAAGCAGGAAAAGTTCTTCCAGCTTCAGCTCCAGCAGAGGCGACGTGTGTTCGTTGGGGTGATGCATGTAATCCAGGATGGTATCTCTCACGGCAATGATCTGCTGGCTGCAACGCACCACCAGCGGCTCATCTTTCCGCGCTTTGCGCACTTCTTCCACCGCACCGTGACGGTCCAGGAAGGCACGCATAAAGCTGTCGTCCATCGCCAGCATCAGCGCCTGGAAATCTTCCTGGTCGGCCATATATGCGCTCATGAAATAAACGCCGCGCTTCAGCAGCACGAGGTCGCCGGTTTTGGCGTCTACCACTTCTTCCCCGAAATGAAAACGTTTAATGCCTTTGATCACGAACACCAGGCAGGTCTCGGTCAGAAAGCCCTGGTTACGGCCGGGTTCTTCCGCAAGCCTGAACCAGGCGAGCACGGACTTTCCGGTGTAGGCCATTTTCACGCCGGGATCGTAAGCCATGGCCTCGGGGAAGCGTATTAACATCGTAGCTGGATTTTTCGGCTCAAAGATACGGGTTCCTGTTTTCATGAAAATTGCATGGCGCTCCGCGGGTTGGAGGCGGATCCCGCGGCATAAAAATGCCGGCCTTAAGGACCGGCATTCCTGCTATGGTTCAGTGGGCTTTGTAAATTCATGACCGCAATATGCGCAATGGGTCAACCCTGCCTGTTTGCCGCTCCTGGCACCGCAGGCAGGGCAATTCCGGTTTGGCGGGGGCGGCTGGCCCGGAGGCGGTTCCAGCTTCAGTTTGTCAATAATATCCAGCGGTTTGTTGCTTTCTTCTGTCATACCATCAAGTTTTCTATTGGTTCTTAAATTCTGCTGTGCGTATTAAGCTGCTTATAAGGTTCTGCCGTCTGAATTAACAGATATAAATATAATAAAAACCTTTAAAATGAAAGCATGGATGGATGAACGGTAATCCGTACATTTATATCTTATGCCCTGCGGCTTTAACTGGATTCATGCTGAAAAAAACGTTACTATACCTGCTGCTGATGCTCGCAGCCCGCGCTGAAGCCCAAACCTGCACCGCGCTAGGACAAAACCCATCAACGGCGTTCCCCGTCTGCGGCGACCAGACCTTTCTTCAGCACTCAGTGCCCATCTGCGGCACCCGTACTATTCCCGGCCCCGTCTGCAATACTTTCGGCGACGGGCCCCATCACGATAAAAATCCATACTGGTATAAATTCACCTGCTATAAGGCCGGCACGCTGGGTTTCAGGATCACGCCGCTTGCGGCGGATGAGGATTACGACTGGCAGCTGTTCGACATAACGGGCAAGGACCCGGACAATGTGTATACGGACCGGAGCATGTATGTTGCCATGAACTGGACGGCGGAATACGGCGTAACCGGCGCATCGTCTGCAGGCACCCGCCTCGATGTATGCGGCGGCCCCAGCCAGCCTTTGTTCACAAGGATGCCCGAGCTGGTGGAAGGCCACGAATACCTGCTGCTCGTCAGCCACTTCACTCCCGGGCAAAGCGGCTACGAACTGAGCTTTGGCGGAGGCACTGCGGAGATAATCGATCCTTTGCTGCCGGAGATCACGTCGCTGAAATACGACTGTGCATCCTATTCCATCGGCATCAAGCTGAGCAGGAAAGTGTTGTGCAGCAGCCTTGCAGCTAATGGCAGCGACTTCCGGCTTTCGCCGGGTGCGCCCGCCATCCTGTCTGCCAGGGGCGTTACCTGCAGCAACGGCTTCGACCTCGATTCCATTACGCTTTTCCTCGCCGGGCCCGTTGCTCCGGGCAGTTATACCGTTACCGTACGCAACGGCAGCGACAACAATACTTTATTCAACGCCTGCAACAAACAAATGCTGGCGGGCGGGAACATGGGCTTTTCCGTGCCGGTATTCCCCGCTCCGCGCATGGCTACTGTGCAGACACCGCCCTGCGGCCCCGATGAATTGGTGCTCCGGTTCCCGGATGGCATCCGTTGCAGTTCCGTAGCCGCCAATGGGAGCGACTTCACCATTACCGGGCCGGCGGGCGTAACCATCGTTTCTGCCGCCACCGCCTGCGGGGCTAACGATCTTACCAATACCGTCACGCTGAAGTTAAGCAGCCGCATCATCACGCCCGGCACTTATACCGTAAGGCTGGCTGGCAGCGTGCTGAGCGAATGCCATGTGCCCAGCCTTCCCGGCGGCCAGGCCGCTTTCGATATACCGCCGCAGCCGGCCGTGCTGGTAAGGAGCATCCCGGTGCCGGGTTGTGAGCCCGCAACGGTAAAGATCGGGCTGAGCACACCTGTACGTTGCAGCTCCATTGCGGCAGACGGCAGCGATTTTGCCCTTCGCGGCAACAATGGAATTTCCATCACCGGCGCCGCGGGGACCTGTAACGCCAACGGTTATACGGATTCAGTGGAGCTGCGCTTTAACCGGCCGATACAAACAGGCGGGAGGTTTGAAGTGCTGACGGCGTTAGGCTCCGACGGGAACACTTTATTGAGCGAATGCTGGCAGCCTGCCGCCACCGGGCAGATCGCCGCTTTCAACACGGCCGATACCGTGAATGCGGATTTTTCTTTCGACCTGGCATTCAACTGCAAGCTCACCACCGCGAGCTTCCATCACCATGGCCGGAACAATGTCAATTCCTGGAACTGGCTGCTGGACGGATCGGAACCTTTCAACATACAACATCCCGTAAAAGTATACGACAGCTTCGGCGACAAATCCATCACCCTCGTGGTAAGCAACGGCGTCTGTTCCGCACGGAAAGACACGGCCGTTACCATCGTCAGCGAGCTCACCGCGGCTTTCAGCGTGGATTATGGGCCGTATTGCCCGCTGGAAGCGGTACAGGCGACAGACCACAGCACGGGCAACATCGTCCGCTGGTCCTGGGATTACGGCAACAACGCTACATCCTCCGGCAAAGAAGCCATTCCCATGCGTTATTTCCCGCAGTTCCGCGACCAGGATTATACCATCCGGCTGATCGTGGAGAATGACAAGAATTGCCGCGACACGGCGGAGCACCGCATCAAAGCGGCGCGCAGCTGCTTCGTGGAAGTGCCTTCCGCATTTTCGCCGAATAACGACGGCGTGAATGACTTCTTTTATCCCATCAACGCATATAAAGCCACCCACCTTCGCCTGGCTGTTTACACCCGCGGCGGCCAGCTTGTTTTTGAAACGCGCGACGTCAACAAACGCTGGGACGGCAAGATCAACG
>CBFHAF010000368.1:0-5367 GCA_965653435.1 uncultured Chitinophaga sp. | reverse complement strand
GCCGATGATGAGGTCCGTATTATCCAGCTGGCGGGTGCGCAGCACGGAGGCTACATCGTTTGTACGCGCTTTGTTGTCGAAGACCTGCACCGTGAGCTGCATGCCGCGGCCTTGGAGCGAATCCAGGGCCAGCTGTACGCCTTCATAAAACTCAAGGCCGGCCATCACGTAACGGGGCATGGTTCTGCCGGGGATTTCGAGCGAGGCGGCAAAAACGGAGTCCAGGTACAGCGGGGCGAAGATGGCCACGCGGTAGTTGCTGCGTTTTACTTCTTTGGCGAAGGCCGGTACGTTGAAGGGAGCGGCTTTTGCTTCGGGTTCCTTTGTTTCCGGTTGTTTTTCAACGGGTTTGGGCTTGCTCAGCTCAGGGGGAGGACCGTCCGTTTTCGTGGCTGCGGGCCGGAAAATGCTACAGGCTTGCATCATGAGCATGATGGATATGGTCAGGGCAAGACTGCTAAATGTTCTCGATCGGTTCATATGGTGCCAAAATTGCAAAAATCATTCCACAGGAAAAAGAAATTACGAACTACGAATGAAAAAAATAATTCATCCGTCGTTCGTAATCACTGTTTTATGCGGGTATTAAATTATTCCCATTCAATGGTAGCCGGCGGTTTGGAGCTGATGTCGTACACCACGCGGTTGATACCTTTTACTTTATTGATGATGTCGTTCGAAACTTTGGCCAGGAACTCATAGGGGAGGTGGGCCCAGTCTGCCGTCATACCGTCCGTGGAAGTTACGGCACGGAGGGCAACGGTGAACTCGTAGGTCCTTTCATCGCCCATTACGCCCACGCTCTGCACGGGGAGGAGGATGGTGCCTGCCTGCCATACCTGGTTATAGAGGCCGGATTCCTTCAGGCTTTCTATATAGATGGCGTCGGCTTCCTGGAGCATGGCCACTTTTTCAGGGGTGATCTCACCGAGCACGCGGATGGCAAGGCCCGGGCCGGGGAAGGGGTGGCGGGCCAGGAAGATGTCGCTGATGCCGATCTCTTTGCCCACGCGGCGCACCTCGTCCTTGAAGAGGAAACGGAGCGGTTCCACCAGTCCCATCTTCATCTTTTCGGGCAGGCCGCCCACGTTGTGGTGGCTCTTGATGGTGGCGGAGGGGCCGTTTACGGATACGGACTCGATCACATCAGGGTAAATGGTGCCCTGGCCGAGGAAGGCGATATCTTTCAGCTCGGCTGATTCCTGCTGGAATACCTCGATAAAGAGGCGGCCGATGATCTTTCGTTTTTCTTCCGGGTCCTTCACGCCGTTGAGCTGGCTGTAGAAAAGGTCTTTGGCATTCACGCCTTTTACGTTGAGGCCCATGTGTTTATAGGAATCGAGCACGGTTTCGAACTCGTCTTTGCGCAGCAGCCCATTGTCCACGAACACGCAATAAAGATTGCTGCCGATGGCTTTATGGATAAGCTCTGCCGCTACGGTAGAATCCACGCCGCCGCTGAGGGCCATTACGACCTTCTTGCCGCCTACCTGCTCTTTGATCCGGGTGACGGTTTCCTGCACGAATGCGGCCGGGGTCCATTCCTGGTGGATGCCGCAGATGTGAACGAGGAAGTTGCGGAGGATCTGCTTGCCTTCGAGTGAATGGGTCACTTCAGCGTGGAACTGGATGGCGAACAGCGGGTTCCTGGCGAGGGTATGGCTTTTGAAGGCCGCTACCGGGATATTTTCGGTGTGCGCGATGGGTATGAAGGATTCAGGGAGGCGGGTGATGGTGTCCGCATGGCTCATCCACACTTGGCTCTTGAGGGAAATGTCATAAAAGAGGGGCTCTTCTTTGTCGCTGTGCTCCATAAAAGCACGGCCGTATTCGCGATGTGCGCTTTTGGCCACTTCGCCGCCGAACACTTTGGCCATCAGCTGCGCGCCGTAGCATACGCCGAGCACGGGCACCTTGTCTGCCATGGCCTTAATGTCCACTACGGGGGCCAGGGGATCGTTCACGGAAAAAGGAGAACCGGAGAGGATGATACCTTTAATACTGTCTTCCCACTGGATGGGCTTGGTACATGGCTGTATTTCACAATAAACGTTCAGTTCCCTTATGCAGCGTGCGATCAGCTGGGTGTACTGGGAGCCGAAATCGAGGATCAATATCTTTTCTGTCATGGTGGTGCAAAGATAAAGGAATTTCGGACTTTGGTTTTTGCTTTCGGCAGATATCGCGCAAATTAGCGGCGGCGGGAGGTTTGCAGAATTCTTTGTATTTTCCGCCCCGAATCTTTACCCAAATTGACCTAATTATGAAAACGCAATTGAAATACCTCTTATCCCTTATTTTATCCGTTTCCTTCCTGGCAGGCTGCGACGGCGTGAGCGGAAGCGGCAACGTGATCAAAGAAACCCGTGAAGCGGGGCCTTTCCGGGCGCTGGAAGTATCCGGCTCCATGGACGTATTCGTTTCACAAGGCAACAGCACTACCGTTACCCTCGAAGGGGAAGACAATATATTACCGGAGATCGAGCTGGTTACCGAAGGCGACAAGCTGGAGATCCGCTTCAGGAGGAATATGAACATCCGCACCCATCGCGACGTGAAGGTATACCTGTCCGCCAAAACCCTGGAAGGCGTTGAATTGTCCGGCTCGGGCGACGTGGTGCTGAACGGCATCTTCAATTCCCCCAGCCCGGTGCATATCGGCCTTTCCGGCAGCGGCGACATCAAGGGCGTGTTCAACGCGCCCGAGATCTCCATGGACCTGGCCGGTTCCGGCGATATAGAGATCAAAGGCGAGACCCGGGATGTGGATATCAACGTGGCAGGCAGCGGCAATTGCAACGCAGGGGCCCTGCTGGCCGAAACAGCGGAAGTGAACATCGCCGGGAGCGGCAATGTGGACCTGCATGCCAGCCGTGAACTGAAAACCAATATCATCGGCAGCGGCAACGTATATTATAAAGGGGAACCTTCCATCTCAAGCAGCAAGATCGGCTCCGGGACAGTCAAGAAGAAGGATTAACAAATTCGGAATCTTTTGTATGTTTACAGTTTTTATTGGAATATCCGATACCTGTTTATGAGTCAACTACCGAAGATATTAGTAGTGTATTACACGCAAACGGGCCAGCTGAGGAGGATCATTGATCATGTGACGGCGCCGTTGAAAGGCAAGGCAGAGATTACGTTCGAGGAACTGGTACCGGTTCAGCCGTTCCCATTTCCATGGTCTAAGCAGGAATTTTTTGACGCCATGCCCGAAACCGTGCTGGCGAGGCCGCGCCATATCATGCCGCTGAAGGTGGATCCTTCCGCGGAGTTCGACCTGGTGCTGCTGGCTTACCAGCCCTGGTTCCTGAGCCCCTCGCAGCCGGTAGCTGCCTTCCTGCAAAGCGAAGAGGGCAGGCGCTTGCTGAAAGGCAAGCCGGTAGTGACCCTGCTGGGCTGCCGTAATATGTGGATCAACGCCCAGGAAAAAGTAAAACGTTATCTTAAACAGGCGGAAGCCAGGCTGGTAGGGCATATTGCGCTGGTGGACAAACATCCCAACCTCGTGTCGCTCATTACCATCCTGCGCTGGGCCACCAAGGGGAAAAAAGACGCCTTTTTTATCTTCCCGCCGGCCGGCGTGCAGGAAAAAGAGATCACGGAATCTGTGAAGTTCGGCGAACCGATACTGAAAGCCGTGGAGGGCAGGGAATATGACAGCCTCCATACACAATTACTGGGGCTGCACAGCGTTGAAATAAACCCGGGGCTGATCGTACTGGAAATGCGCGGCGTAAAGCCGTTCCGCTTCTGGGCCAACTATATCAGCGAAAAAGGCGGCCCCGGCGAAAGCGTGCGGCAGGGCCGCGTGAGCATGTACCGTATGATCCTTTTACTGGCCATACCGGTGCTCACCCCGTTCACCCTGGTAGCCTCGTGGCTGAAGCTGCTGCTGGGCCGGAAAAAACTGAACAGGGACGTTACATATTATAAAGGAATACAGCTCCGTGAAGGATGAGCCTGATTCTGCGTAGATTTGTTACGGGAATGAATGTTGACAGCACGTTATTTTACTGCTACCAGCGCGCCTATCTCATTTGATTATCCATGCAAAATTCTATATTTACGGCCATTTTGAAATTTTTGACAAACACAAAGTATTGCTTCAACCCAAATAAAGGATAAACTATAACTGAATAATGAAAGAAGTATATATTACGAGGCTCTCCAAGTTTTTGCCGAACGAGCCGGTGGAGAATGATGAAATGGAAAGCATCCTCGGAATGGTGGACGGTAAGCCATCCAGGGCCAGAACGATGATCCTGGGTAACAATAAGATCAAGACCCGTTACTATGCACTGGATAAAGAAGGAAAATCCACTCACACCAATGCTGAAATGACGGCCGTAGCCGTTGAGAACCTGTTCGACGACAAGTTCCCCATCAGCCGCATGGAGCTGCTCGCCTGCGGTACTACTTCTCCCGACCAGTTATTGCCTAACCATGCCGCCATGGTGCACGGCATCCTGAAATGCCAGCCCGTGGAGCTGATCGCCGCTACCGGCGCCTGCGCGGCGGGGATGCAGGCATTCAAATACGCTTACATGTCCGTGAAATGCGGCAACACCCGCAACGCGGTAAGCACCGGTTCCGAAAAATTCTCCGCGTGGATGCTCTCCCGCAAGTTTGAGCCGGAAACCGAAAACCTGAAATCACTCGCTGAAAACCCCATCATCGCATTCGAAAAAGATTTTCTCCGCTGGATGCTGTCCGACGGCGCCAGCGCGGCCCTGTTCGAGGACAAACCGAACGAGGACGGCCTCAGCCTGCGTGTGGACTGGGTGGAGATCGCTTCCTACGCCAACAACCTGGAGACCTGCATGTACGCAGGCGCCGTGAAAAACCCGGATGGCACCACCAAGGGCTGGACGGACATGACGCCCGACGAATGGGGCGCCAACAGCGTGTTCTCCTTTAAACAGGATACCCGCCTGCTGGGCAAGAACATCGTACCTTCGGGCGCGCAGATGTGGAAGGACATGGTGGATAAATACAACATCGATATCGACAAGCTCACTTATTTCCTGCCGCACCTTTCCTCCGAGTATTTCCGTTTCAGGATAGACGAGGAGATCGCAAGGCTGGGCGTGCACATACCGCAGGAGAAATGGTTCACCAACCTTACCCGCGTTGGCAACGTTGGCACCGCTTCCCCTTACTTTATGCTGGAAGAACTGCTGAACCAGGGCCTCCTGAAGAAAGGGGACACGATCGTGATGATGGTGCCCGAAAGCGCCAGGTTTACCTACGCTTACGCGCATATCACGGTGGTGTAGGAACCCTGCACATACACATTATTTCCATGCAGCAGAGGCCGTTAAATGCCGGTTCCTGCTGCATTTCAATAATAGGGACCCGGTC
>CBFHAF010000367.1:0-5375 GCA_965653435.1 uncultured Chitinophaga sp. | reverse complement strand
CGCTGGTTATACAGCTTGTCTTCTTCAGGCGTGATATCCAGGTAATATTTAATGGCTTCGGAATATTGCACGCGGTTGGCCAGCAGCCCGGTCACTTCTATCTTCCAGCGCTTGGCTTCGGTTCGTACATCATATTGGTCGCCGATGGCCACGGGCCTGGCGGCTTTCACGGCTGCCCCGCGAAGCTTCACTTTCCCGCTGTCGCAGGCGGCTGCGGCCTGGGTGCGGGTCTTGAATATCCTGATGGCCCAGAGGTATTTGTCCAGGCGTAATTTTTCCGCGCTCATGGGCGCAAAATTACGCAAAATGTCGTATCCGACCCTTAATATGTCATGATCACAACCCCTGCCATCAAAGCGCATCAGCTACTTTTGTTCTGCACACTACAAAACCGCACGACTATGAAAAAAATTAAAATCTTCTACTGGATCGTAACCGGCCTCATGGCCGCCCTTCTGGGCCTCGGCGCTTTCTTCGACGCCATTTCCGCCCCCGAAGCCGTTGCTTCTGTGACCAAGCTGGGTTATCCGGCGTATATCATTCCTTTCCTGGGCGTGGCAAAATTGCTGGGCATCATTGCCATTCTCATTCCCGGTTATCCGCGTTTAAAGGAATGGGCTTATGCCGGCCTCATATTCGACCTTACCGGCGCCACTTATTCCGGGATCGCCATCGGCGAAGAGCCTGTCCTGATACTGATCATGATCATTCCCTTTGCGCTGGTGATCGGCTCGTACCTGCTGCACCACAGGCTGCGCAGGCAAAAGGCGGCAGCGGCGGAGCTCCGGCCGGCATTCGTTTAATAACACGGAGTTCGTATATTTCGGTGGATTATACCTGTAAGAATGAAAAGGAGCCACCTGCTTTACCCCCTGATCATCGGCGTTTTCGCGCTGTTCACCTGGCTGATCATCGCCCGGGGAGAGAAATTACCTGAACGCGCCGGCACGCCGCTTACCAATGCCGTGGTGCAACCCGCACCCGCTGCGCCTGCCGCAGCGAATGGCAATGTGTTCGCCGAACTGCTGCACCGCGCGCAGCACCCGCTGAGCATCCTGCTCATGCAGATCATTATCGTGCTTTGCGCCACCCGTATTTTCGGGTTCCTCGCGCGAAAGATCAAACAGCCGGCCGTAGTAGGCGAGATCGCCGCGGGCATCATACTGGGCCCTTCACTGCTGGGCTGGCTGTCTCCGGCAGCCATGCAGGCCATTTTTCCCGCCGGCTCGCTGCCCAACCTGCAGTTCCTCAGCCAGATCGGGCTGGCGTTCTTTATGTTCATCGTAGGCATGGAGCTGGACATTTCCAAAGTGCGCCGGAAAGCGCACGATGCAGTGATGATCAGCCATGCGAGCATTATCATACCGTTTTTCCTCGGCGTATGCCTGGCTTATTTCACATACCGGCAATATGCGCCGCTGCATGTAAATTTCCTGTCGTTCGCATTGTTCATGGGCATTGCCATGAGCGTTACAGCCTTCCCGGTGCTGGCGCGCATTGTGCAGGAACGGGGCCTTACCGGCACACAGCTGGGCTCTATGGCCATCACCTGCGCGGCGGCAGACGATATCACGGCCTGGGGCATCCTGGCCATAGTGGTGGCCATCGTGAAGTCTGCCGGGCTGTTCAGCGCGCTGGTGACCATCGGGCTGGCATTGGTGTTTGTTTTTGCAATGCTGCTCCTGGTGCGCCCCTGGCTGCAGCACAGGATGAGCAGGTTGACCGACACTAAAACCAAAGTGGCGCTGGGCTTTTTTGTATTGCTGATAGCAGGGTACCTGGCTGAAGTGATCGGCATCCACCTGCTGTTCGGCGCTTTCCTTGCCGGGGTGATCATGCCTGCTGAAGCGAATATCAAACAAGTGCTGCAGGACAAGCTGGAAGACGTGAGCGTGGTGATCCTGCTTCCTATATTCTTTGCTTTCACCGGCCTGCGCACACAGATTGGCCTGCTGAACGAAGGCCACCTCTGGCTGGTGTTCGCGGCTATCATGCTGGTGGCCGTTGCAGGGAAATTCGCCGGCTCCGCGCTCACCGCCCGGATAGTTGGCCAGCCCTGGCCCGAAGCTTTGTCTATCGGCGCACTGATGAACACCCGCGGTTTAATGGAGCTGGTGGTGCTGAACATCGGTTACGACCTGGGCATCCTTACCCCGCAGGTTTTCGCCATGCTGGTGCTGATGGCGTTGCTTACGACCTTCATGACCGGGCCGCTGCTGGATATCATCAATTTCAGCTACGCAGCGGGGAAACAAAAGGCATTGCCTTGAAAATTGTTGATGGCATTGAAGCGGCCTGTCACCAGGCCGTTATCCAATAAAAAAAAGGCCGCTTCAACAGCGGCCCTTTTCGTTTATGTCTGAACTGACTATTTTCTTCTGGTGGTAGTTTTTTTACGGGTAGTGGTCTTTTTAGCCGCCACTTTCTTTTTCGGGTTGGAATTCACTTCCGGCCTCTTAACAGGCGCCGGGAAGCGGGATTTGTCAACCGTAGATGCCTTATCGTCCAGGGTAAGCTGGAGGGATTCTTTCAGTATCTCCTCTTTTTCTGCCTGGAAGAGCTTCATTTTTTCTTTCGGGATACGCAGGTCGTAGCTGTTGGCTTCGCTGGCCAGGGCTTGCGAGAAGCCGGGGTTGAGGCGTTCCAGCTCAGCGGGCTCCATGGCCAGTTTTTTGGCGATGGCTTCGAGCCTGTATTTACCGCTGATATTGAACTCTACGGTGTTAAACATATCGTCTTCGGTAAGCGGCGCCGCTTTGCGGAACTCGGCGGCGGTGGTCATACGGGCTGCGGGAGCAGCGGCGTAGTTGTCGCCCACACCGAAGAAGGTGTTGAAACGGTCGAGGATGTAGCCGGTGGCGATGAATTTGTAAACATGCCCGCGGGATTCTGCCGGGAGGAAATACTGGATGCCCCAGAAATCGCTCCTGCCACTGATCCTTTGTGCGCGCTGCACACCGCCTGCGCCGCAGTTGTAAGCGGCTACCACCAGCAACCAGTCGTCGAACTGCTCGTACAGCTCGTTCAGGTATTTGGCGGCGGCTACGGTGGATTTATAGAAATCTTTCCTTTCGTCCACTTTTTTACCAACGCTCAGTCCGAAGATGCGGGCCGTGCCGCTCATGAACTGCCACATGCCTACCGCGCCAACGCGTGAACGGGCATTGTAGGACATCCCTGATTCTATCACCGCCAGGTATTTCATTTCCGCGGGAATGCCGTGGTCTGAGAATACTTTTTCTATCATGGTGAAATACGGGGCCGAGCGCTCTACCATCACGGCAAGGTGACGGCTGTAGCGGGTCGCGTAGTCGTTGATATAACCTTTTACGAAGTGATTGCCAAGCTGTTCGTACACCTTGGGGGTGCGAACCACTACCGGCATCGACTGGGCAGCCTGCTTCACCGCCTGGGAGGCGGGAGCGCCGCGCACGATCGTGTCTTTAGGCAGATGGGCGGATTTTTTTAAGGTAACGGAGGTATCGGCGTGTGCATCCTGAACCGGAAGCACCATCTCCTTAGGGCTCCCATTGCTGGCGGCTACCGCACTGGTACTCCCCGCTATTGCCGGCAATAAGAGTAATAAAAAGACTTTCGTCATACGCTGTTGTTTGTTTTTAAATGTGTACTTGCTGCTCTTGCAACATGTTATGCGCTATCTGTAACAAGTTCCTTTCGTCAAACTCCTTCGTGATGATCTGCAGGCCGTATGGCATCCCGTTCGAATGCCGGTGCAAAGGTACGGAAATCGCCGGAACCCCGGTCAGATTGGCCAATACCGTGTAAATGTCCGCCAGGTACATGGCTATGGGATCGTCCATTTTTTCTCCGATCTTAAAGGCTGTGCTCGGCACGGTGGGCAGCAGGATGGCGTCGTATTCGGACAATATCTGCTGCATTTTCTCCATCACCAGCCTTCTTACCTGCTGAGCCTTCGTGAAATATGCGTCGTAATAACCGGCGCTCAGCACAAAGGTGCCCAGTAAGATACGGCGTTTCACCTCTTTTCCAAACCCTTCGGACCGGCTTTTCTTGTAGAAATCGGCCAGGTCCAGGTTCTTTTCGGGCGTACGGTAACCGTACTTTACCCCGTCGAACCGGCTGAGGTTGCTGGAGGCTTCCGCGGTGGTCAGCACGTAATAAGCGGCCACTACGTAATCCAGGTAATCGAAGTTCACCCCTTCTACGGTGTGGCCTTCTGCCTTTAATTGTTCAAAGAAACTTTCAAATCCCCCCCGCATTTCGGTATCCAGACCTTCATGGTGCAGGGCATCTTTCAAATACGCAAATTTCCGGCTTTTATTGTGCCGGAGTTCAGCCTGGTAATCAGGAACTTCACTTTGAGAGGCCGTGCTATCATAGGCATCGGGCCCGGAAATGACTTGCAGAACCAAGGCCACATCTGCAATATTCGAGCCAAAAATGCCTATCTGGTCAAAGGAAGAAGCGTATGCGATCAGCCCATGCCGCGATATCCTGCCATAAGTGGGCTTCAGCCCCACAATACCGCAGAAATCCGCCGGCTGCCGTACGGAGCCCCCGGTATCGCTGCCCAGGCTTACCTGGCAGAGACCGGCTTGTACAGCCACTGCGGAACCGCCTGAAGATCCGCCCGGAACCCGGGTTTCATCCAGCGCGTTCAGCACCTTGCCGTAAGCGGAGTTTTCGTTGGTACTGCCCATGGCAAACTCATCGCAGTTCAGGCGCCCGATGATAATGGCGCCTTCAGCCAGCAGCCTTTCGACCGCCGTTGCGGAATAAAGGGAGGTAAAACCCTCCAATATCCTGGATGCGGCGGAAACCTTATGGCCTTTGTAGCAGATCACATCCTTGATGCCGACCACTACACCCGCCAAAAGGCCCGGGCGCTCTCCCTTCCGGATCTTCTCATCCAGGGAACGCGCCTGCGCCAGTGCATCTTCTGTAAATACTTCTAAATAAGCATTGAGGTGCCGGGCCTGCTCAATCTTGTCCAGGTACATGCGCACCATAGACCCGCAGGTCGTTTTTCCGGCATACAACGCCTCGTGAAAAGACGATATACTGCTGAATTCAGTCAAACCCAAACCAGTTTAAATCTTACAATGGGAGATCTCTAAGAAACGGGAAACCGCTGTAGCAGCTTATTCCCGGAGGTTGGACTAGGCGTTCTTCTTAACTTCGGTCTCTTTCATGCCTTCTTCCATTTCACGGCGCACATTGTCTTTGGCATCTTTGAATTCGCGGATACCTTTACCAAGACCACGCATGAGCTCGGGGATTTTTTTACCGCCGAAAAGGAGCAATACAACGGCAGCAATAAGGATAAGTTCGGTCATGCCTAATTCTTGAAAAAGTAATAATGGTGATTTAGCGAAAATAGCAGTCATTTCTCA
>CBFHAF010000366.1:0-5383 GCA_965653435.1 uncultured Chitinophaga sp. | reverse complement strand
GCCCAAGCTGAGAAGCGGGCTGGAGCTGAAGAACAAAAGCGCGCTGTTCGTAACCGGCGTGGAAAGCGGCAGCCCCGCGGGCAAAGCGGGCATTACCGACGGGGATATCGTTGTGTCTTTCAACGACACGCCGGTGGAAACCTCGGACGCGCTTTTCCGCCAGCTGGACCGCGATAAGATCGGGCAGTTCCAGTTTATCAGGATCATCCGGCAGAACAGGCTGGTGGAGCTGAGGATCACGCCGGCTGAGAAGATCGCCGTGTAACAGGTGGCTACCTGCCGGTAGCATATTCAAAGGGGTGAACTAAAAAGCAGCTTTTAAGTTCCCCCCTTTGTTATTGTAAGCAGTTGAAGCATGCAGATCAGCTTCGGGCTTCCCGGGGCGGGCATCCGAATTTCTTTTTGAAAGCATGGCTGAAATGATGGATGGAGGAATACCCGAGTGAATTGGCGATTTCCGTAACGGACTTATTGTGGTCAGACAAGTAGTCCCTGGCGAGCTCCAGCCGTTTTTCGGCCAGGTAGCCGAATACGGTTGTCTTGAATTGTTCCCTGAAGCCCCGTTTTAATTTATACTCATTCAAACCCGCTATCCTGGCCAATTCCGACAGGCTGGGCGGGGCCTCGATATTTTGCACCAGGTATTCCCTGGCATAGAGGATCTGTTCCCTGTCATAGTCCGTTCTGGCTACCCGCGGTTTGCGCGGCAAGGCAGTGCTGAACGCTTCAGCCTGCAATACCAGCAGCTCTATGGCTTTGGAGAGCAGGAATATTTTTTTGAGGCCCTGCTGGTATTTGCAATGCAGTACGGCATCGATGGCCTGCCGCATGGCAATATCGATGGGCAAAGTGTGTTCCGAGAAGAGGACCGGCTTGCCGGACAGGATTTTTTCAGAGAACCGCTTTAATGCATCATTGGCATCCTCCGTCAGTTTCAGGAAATTATCCTTTGTAAACTGGATGACGAACTGCGAAGCATGCAGGTGTTCGTTCGCCATGGTACCTGCATTGCCGTTGCTGTAAAGCATATTATGCTGATTGCGGCCGAATGTGATGGGCTTTTCGTACTGTTCGGAGCGGATGAGCAGCTTGCCGCCGAGATTGAACTGCAGCTGGACAATTTCGAGGTCGGCTTTGAAGGCCAGGTCGGAATGGTACTTGTAATGCCAGTCCGTGTGGATCATCTGGATGCCATCGAAGCGCCAGTGAGAGAGCACTGCGCTGGCAAAAGGCAGCTCTATGCGGTTCACGTTCTCCGTCAGCTGCGGCCCGTCGAAATCATGGTCAGACACCGGGCTGTGGTGCAGCACCTCGTTAGTGGCGATATGTTTGAGCTCAAAGGCCATATGGTCCGCAGATGTAAATTTAACTCCGTTAAATGTAAATAAAATCCTCTAAAGGGCGCCAATTTCGTGTTAAAACAAACACATTATGAACATGTTTCTTCTCAGCCTGCTGGCGCATATTACAGGGCTTACATTAGCGGCAGGAACAACCGTTGTCGGCTTCCTGGTGAACCGCCGCTTCTGGAAATTCTACGTGGCCGACAGGGCCAAGGCATTAACAGTGATGGAGCTGGGCGCGCGGCTTCCGGTGATTATCGGCATTGGCATGGGTTTGCTGCTGCTCTCCGGTTTTTTCCTGATGTATCTTACCAAAGGCGTTTTTGCGGAACAGGCCTGGTTCAGGATAAAGGGCATACTGGTATTGTTCGCTATTGCCAACAGTTTTATAGCCAGGTCGCTGGATAAAAAAATGAAATCCCTGATCGCTGCGGAAAACAGTCCCGGTTCCGGCAGCCTGAAAAAGAAAGTGACCCTGTTCTATGCAGTGCAGCTGTTCTTATTCTTCAGCATTTTTGTGCTGGGTGTGTTCAAGTTCAACTAAAGGGCCGCTTTAAAGCGGTTCCGCCGGCATCCTATATGCAAAAGAGGGGCTTTTTCAGCCCCTCTTTTGCTATACAATATGTTCTCTTCCTTTATGGCGCTTTCTGGTATTTCATCTTAAAATACCCGTCGGAAATGACTTTAATAGAACCATCGTCCATGCTTACCATGGCGCCGGAAAAGCTGGCGCTGATCACGGAATCTTTCATATCCAGCACCTGCACAACGAGGCTGCCGTAATCTTCGTCTGCCGTGAGCAGCTCAAAGTCAGGGTACATTTCCATGGCAAAGAGGTTACCGGGCGTGCTGTTGGTATAAGTACGGCCGGGCTTCAGTTCCGCTTCGGGAGAAGAAAGGCGGATATTGACCACGTCGCGGGTATAAGTATAGCCGGTAATGAGCATGGTTGCATGATCGTTCGTCGGGTCGGCGTCCGTCGTGTTGCCGGGCATGTAATATGCACGGTTGGATTGTTCTGAAAGTGCCACTTTCCCGTCCATTTTGAAGGAAATGAACCTGCGTTTGGGTTCCACTTCCGACTGTTCTTTCCCCTGGCAGGCCACCAGCATTACCATGATAGCCAAAGCAGCTAAACAGGAGTATTTTGAGGGCATAGGTGTTATTATTTTAAGTTTTTACAGTTTGTCCATAGATTCCTGTTTCTGCCGTCCGATGCGGTACAGGGTATAACCCATCAGGGCAAAAAAGAGCACGCCGAGCACCTGGTAACCGCCGCCGCCAATCACTGCTGCAAGCCCATGTTCCGCATTTACTTTGGCCAGGCCCGACGCAACATTTTCATTGACGGACAGCACCGCCACTATCACACCTGCTACGGCGCCGCCTGCCACCAGGCCGGTTGCAAAAAGATTGCCTTTGCCCAGCTCTTCTTCTTCCGCGGTCAGCTTGATGCCGGAGCGTTTCTGCTTCCATTCCACCAGCCCGCGGATCACACCGCCGATAAAGATAGGCAATGTAGTGGAAAGAGGCAGGTATGCGCCTACAGCAAATGACAAAGACTTAACGCTGCAAAGCTCCAGCGTGATGGCGATGAACACGCCCACGAGCACAAACTGCCAATCCAGGTTAAAGGACAGGATACCTTTAATGAGAGTAGCCATGAGCGTGCCTTGCGGGGCAGGATACGCTTCCGTGCCAATAGCATGCTGGATGCCCTTTGAAGCCATTTCCGCCGTGGGGGTGTCCAGTATATGCACCGTCCAGCCGATAACCAGCGAAGATACAATGGCGCCGGCAAACAGGGCGATCTGCTGGTTGCGGGGCGTAGCGCCCACGATATAGCCTGATTTCAGATCCTGCGATGTTGCGCCTGCATTCGCCGCGGCGATGCAGATCATGCCGCCTACCACCAGCGCCATGGGTTCATAGGTTTTACCCGTCCAGCCAATGGCGATAAAGATCAGGCAGGTGCCCATGATGGTGGCGATGGTCATACCGGAGATCGGGTTGTTGCTGCTGCCGATGAGGCCTACGATTCGGCTGCTCACGGTCACGAAGAACGCGCCGAAGATCACCACCAGCAAGCCGATCAGCAGTTTATTCCCGATGGAGCCGCCTGGCAGCTGCGGGAGGAAGGCCATCAGCAGTACGAGGATAATGCTTCCTATGATCACGAATTTGAACGAAATATCTTTTTCAGTCCTCGGAACGGCGGTAGTATCGCCTTTTTCCTTCAGCGAACCCATACTGTCTTTGAAAGAGGAGATGATCGTCGGGATGGTTTTCAGCAGGGTGATGAAACCGCCCGCCGCCACAGCGCCTGCGCCGATCTGTTTTACGTATGCCTGGTAAATGGCCGCGGAATAATCGGAGAAGGTGCGGGTAACGGGGTCCCAGGTTCCGCTGCCGCCCCGGGTCTCAAGATTTGCCAACAGGCCGAGCTTCACCAGCTGAGTGGCAATCACCTCACCGGGAATAAGCGATGCAAGCAGGGGGATCAGGCAAAGCCAGGCCATCACGCCGCCTGCCACCAGCACCCCGGCTATTTTAGGGCCGATTATATAACCCACGCCCAGGTATTCCGGCGTGATCTCTCCGCTTACTTTGGCGGATGGGAATATCTTGTTGGCCTGCCTGGTCATAAAGGTGGGCACTTCGGCAATTACATGAAACACCTTTTGCAGCATGGCGTAAGCCAGTGCGAAACCAAGGCCGAGGAAAGCCGTTTTGGCAAATTCGCCGCCCTTTTCACCGGCTTTCAGTACGGAACCGCAGGCTGTTCCTTCGGGGTAAGGAAGCGTATCGTGCTCCTTTACGATCAGCGAACGCCTTAAGGGTATCATCATCAGGGTGCCAAGGATACCGCCGAATATGGCCAGTATCAGGATCGTCATATAATCAAAGAAAGACTCGCCGCCGCTGCCGTCGGACAGGAAAAGGAAGCCCGGCAGGGTGAACACCACGCCCGCGGCGATGGATTCCCCGGCGCTCCCGGTGGTCTGTATAATGTTGTTTTCCAGGATGGTGGTCTTGAAGAACCGCCGCCCCAGTGTAATGGCGATCACGGCGATAGGGATGGACGCGGATACGGTCAAACCTGCCTTCAGGGCCAGGTATACGGTGGCTGCGCCAAAGATCACCCCGGCAATGCAGCCCAGCAGGATGCTTTTCAGGGTTAGCTCTTTCATCGTCATCTCAGGCGCAACAAAAGGTTTGAATTTGGTATCAGACATAAGCAGTGTTGTATTGGGTATCCTAAATATAGTGATTTTCTATTGTGCGTAAATAAAAAGCATGCAGTGCCGGAAGGCCTGCATGCTCTGACAAAGGTTTTATTACTGGGCGTTCATCATCTTCTGCAGCTGCTTGGTAATGCCAAACAGGATCAGGGAAGCCAGGCCGGCCATGCCCACGAAAAGCATGAAGAACTCATAGTTGTTGCTCATGTGGTAACCGAGGAACACGGTGGTTTTGCCATCCGGGTACAGCGCGCTCAGCTCGCCGGCGAGCTTATTGGCGAGCGCATTGGCCAGGAACCATACCGCCATCAGCAGGGAAGCGAACTTAATGGGAGCCAGCTTGTTCACCAGGGCAAGGCCTATCGGCGACAGGCAAAGTTCGCCCCAGGTGTGCAGGGCATACATGCCGATCAGGTACATCATGGTCACTTTAATGCCCGGCGCAACATCCCTCACGCCGAAGGCGATCACGAGGTAACCCACCGCCAGCATCATCAGGCCAATCGCCATTTTAGTAGGGGAAGCAGGTTCATACTTGCCCAGTTTCAGCCATACAGCCGCGAAGACCGGGGCGAACACTACCACGAAAATGGAGTTCAGCGACTGAAAGGTACTGGCCGGTACTTCGCCAAGGAAGATGGAGCGCTGGCCTTTTATAAGGAAGCCGATGTTCACATAGAGGAGATAAGCCACACAAGCCGCCAGCAGGGTGTAAATGATGACGCGGACGCCGGGAGGATCAGTTTTCAGGTTTTTTCTTGCACCGGAGTATGCTTTATACAGCAGGTAAAGCAAAGT
>CBFHAF010000365.1:0-5385 GCA_965653435.1 uncultured Chitinophaga sp. | reverse complement strand
GTCATTGCGAGGAGCAGCGGGGATTTGCGCGGGGCGCGACGAAGCAATCTCCCGCTGGTATTGGGGTATCTCCATTCAACGCGGGAGATTGCTTCCTCGCCCCCACCCGCTTTTGCGCTGCTGCTCCTCGCAATGACGTAAAGGTCCCACTCGCTTTGGCTAAGTGCTCCTCGCAATGACGATTACCGGAAAGCTGCCAGCGCAAGCCTGATCCGCTCCACCGTTTCCGCTTTGCCGATCGTTTCAGCAATAGTGAACACCGGCGGGCCGAACTTGCCGCCGCAAAGCATGATCCTGAAAGGCAGCTGCAATTCTCCCGGCTTGATGCCCTTGGCGGTTGCCAGCTGTTTGAAGCTTTCTTCAATTGGCGCGAAGCTGAAATCTTCCAGCCCGCTGAGCACCTTCGCCCATTCTTCGAAAAACGCCTGCTTTTCCGCGCTCCATTTGGGTTTCACGGCATCGAGGTCATATTTTTCGGGGCGGACGAAGAAAAAGAACCCGTGATCCCATATTTCGTTCACGAAATGGCAGCGTTCTTTTACCAGGCCGGCTACAGTAGCCACATACGCCGGTTCCGGCGCCACGCCTTTTTCCTGGAGCACGGGTTGCAGCAGTTCAGCCAGGCGGCTGTTGTCTGTTTTAAGGATGTATTGATGGTTGAACCATTTGGCCTTATCATAATCGAATTTGGCGCCACCTTTATGGACGCGCTCGATGGAGAACTTTCCGATCAGCTCTTCCATGGAAAATATCTCCTGCTCCGAGCCGTCGTTCCAGCCCAGCACCGCAAGCATATTGATGAAAGCTTCCGGCAGGAAACCGTTCTCGCGGAAGCCTTTCGTGAGCTCGTGGGTATTCGGGTCGGTCCAGTTCATGGCGTAAACGGGGAAGCCTAAACGGTCTCCGTCGCGCTTGCTGAGCTTGCCATTCCCATCCGGCTTGAGGATGAGCGGGAGATGCGCCCATTGGGGCATTTCCTTTTCCCAGCCCAGGTATTTCCACAACAGGATGTGCACCGGCGCGGAAGGCAGCCATTCCTCGCCGCGGAAGGCGTGGGATATCTTCATCAGATAATCGTCTACCACCACGGCCAGGTGATAAGTGGGCATGCCGTCTGCCTTCAGCAGTACTTTGTCGTCCACCGTATTGGTCTGGAAACTCACGGTACCGCGGATCATATCAGTAAAATGGAGCTCTTCGTTTTCCGGCATTTTGATACGGATCACGTGGGGAGCGCCCTTATCCAGCAATGTTTTTACTTCCGCCGCTTCCAGCGTGAGCGAATTGCGCATGCTGCGGCGGATAGCATGGTTGTATTGAGGGGAATGGTTGCCGCGGGCTTTTTCCACTTCACGCATGGCTTCCAGCTCTTCAGGGGTATCGAAGGCGTAATAAGCATGGCCAGACTGCACCAGCTGTTCGGCATACTGGCGGTACAATGCTTTACGTTCGCTCTGGCGGTAAGGAGCGAAAGGGCCGCCTTTGTGAGGGCCTTCATCCGCATCCAGCCCGCACCAGCGGAGGCATTCAATGATATATTCCTCAGCTCCCGGTACATAACGGGTCTGGTCCGTATCTTCAATCCGCAGCACAAATTCGCCGCCATGGTGGCGGGCAAACAGGTAATTGAACAACACCGTGCGCACGCCGCCGAGGTGTAAGCCGCCGGTTGGGCTGGGTGCAAAGCGCACCCGTACTTTTTTATGATCCATACGGCGCAAAAATAATAATTTCGGGCTTGGGAATCATGATTCAAATCCCGGCAACATGTTCTATTTTACGAAAACACCCGCTTTCCTCAAAACACTGTATAAAAGCTGCATCTGGAACTTCTCTCCCGCTGTTCCCGCCGTATACCTTACGTTCGACGACGGCCCGCACCCGAAAGCCACGCCCTTTGCGCTTGAACAGCTGAAGAAGTACGAGGCCAAAGGCACCTTTTTCTGCATCGGGAAGAACGTGGTGGAGCACCCCGACATTTACCAGCAGATATTGCTCGACGGGCATGCCGTCGGCAATCATACCCATAATCATCTCAATGGCTGGAAAAGCCCTACAGACAAGTATCTCGCCAATATCCGCGAAGCCGCTGGGTATATCCGCTCCGATCTCTTCAGGCCGCCGTACGGCCGCATTTCGCCGTTCCAGATCAGGGAGCTGAAAAAAGATTTCAGGATCATTATGTGGGACATCCTCAGCGCGGATTTCGATAAAGAGCTGACCGGCGAAGAATGTGTGCAGAACGTGGTGTTCAAGCTGCAACCCGGCTCCATCGTGGTATTTCACGACAGCGAAAAAGCCTGGTACCGTATGAGCTTTGCGCTGCCCTGGATACTGGAGCTTTGCAACCGCCTGGGCTGGCGTTGCGAAGCAATCCTGTAACATGTATTTCTTCCCGGTTCATTCCAATAAAAAACGCCCCGGCTTTCACCGGGACGTTCTTCAAAAAGATATGGCAGCAAAGCCTTTTAGGGCTTCAGGATAATTTCTTTTGTTTTGTCGCCCACGGTCAGGATCGCTTTATTGTCGCAGGTGCCTTCGCCGTAGTTGATGGAAGCGGTGTGTGCATTCACCGTTACGGACAGCTCGCCTTTGTCTATCCATGAGCAAATAACCTTCTTATGCAGCGGGCTTTTGATCAGGATATTCGCGCTGCTGGTGCTGTCTTCCAGTTTAGCATGGCCGGTCAGTTCATACGCATCATCCTGGATACTGAGTGTTCCGCCGCCTGCTTTCTGTTGCAGGGTACGGGTACCGCTGTAGTTCACCACCGTTCCGTTGGGATAAGTGAGCTTGCCGCCGGCAACAGCATATGTGTAGCCGAAACCGCCGTTGGATGAGAGGTTGGTAAGCGTTTGCGTGCCTTCCACTTTAATATTGTTCACGAAATAGTTATCAAAAGTAATGGTAGCGGTGGCGCCGGTGAGCCAGAACATTTTATCTACAACAACAATGATCTTTCCTTTGCGGCTGCGGCCGTTGCTTTCCGTGCAGCCGGCACCGTAATCGATGGTGATCGTTTTCGGGAAAGTGATCAGGTCTGCCGGCATGAAGCTGATCTCCATACCTACGCAACGGGTAAGACCCTCTATGGGAGCGGCCTGGCGCTGCTGGCCGTTCAAGCCTTTTTCGCTGGAGTTCACGTCTATCACCTGGGTAAATGCATCTTCGTATATAGCGTTGATCTCAGTTTCTTTTTCAGCGGCGGATATGGTCTTTACGTCTCTTTGTTCGTCGGTGCCCGTTTTGTCGTCTTTCTTACAGGCAAAGAAAATGGTGATAGCACCAATGGCCAATGCAGTAACAGTTAGAACTTTGTTGGTGTTAAAATAGTGTTTCATCATAGTAGTTTTTATAGGTATTGGCTTGTTGAGACTGTACCTTTGCGGAAAGGTTTAAATCAAATATTCCAAATATTAAGAAAATAAAGATAAACAATTAATTGAAAAAACCAATATGTAATGAACTGGATTGACACGCATGCCCATTTATATTCCCCTGAATTTGAATCAGACAGGACGGAAATGGTCCGGCGGGCCATCCGGCAGGGCGTGGACAGGTTGTTGCTGCCAAACATAGACGAGGACTCCATAGTCGGTATGCTGGCCCTGGAGGCCGAGTTCCCGGGAGAATGCCTGCCCATGATGGGTATACATCCCGTTTACGTGAAAGAGAACGCTGAAGCCCAGCTGGCTATTGTACAACAATGGCTGGAAACCCGGAAATTCTGGGGTGTGGGCGAGATCGGGCTTGATTTTTACTGGGACACCACCTTCCGGGAGCAACAATACCTGGCATTCAGGCGGCAGCTGCAGCTGTCTGCCGAGCATGGGCTGCCGGTGTCCATCCACAGCCGGGAAGCCACACGGGCATGTATAGACGTCGTGAAGGAATTCCCGGCGGGCAAGCTGAGCGGGGTTTTCCATTGTTTTTCCGGCACCCGCGACGAAGCGCGGGAAGTGATAGACCTGGGATTTTACCTTGGTATCGGCGGGGTGGTCACTTTTAAGAAAGCAGGATTGGATGTAATGCTGGAGGACATTGACCTGCAACATGTTGTACTGGAAACGGATGCGCCCTACCTGGCGCCGGTTCCGTACAGGGGCAAAAGGAACGAAAGCGCATACATCCCGTTGATCGCCCAGCGGATCGCAGATGTAAAAAATCTAAAAATTGAAGAAGTAGCTGCGATTACGACGGGTAATGCCCAGAAATTATTCAAAATGCTCTAACTGATAAGTGAATACATTTGCATGCAATTCTATCTGAGATAAATGACGAAGATTCTTATCATCTATACCGGTGGCACCGTGGGGATGATTTACGACGAAAAGACGACAGCACTGCGGCCCATCGGCTTCAATGAGATCAGGAACAATCTGCCCGAGCTTTACCGGATGGGAATCGATTTCTACGTTTACGCCTTTAATCCTCCCATGGATTCGTCCGACATGCACCCGGAGATCTGGTCTGAACTGGCCGGCATCATCGAAGACCGGTACGACCGGTACGACGGGTTCGTGATCCTGCATGGCTCTGACACCATGGCTTTTACAGCATCCGCGCTCAGCTTCATGCTCGAAAATCTTTCCAAGCCCGTGATCCTTACCGGCAGCCAGCTGCCCATCGGCAAGATCAGGACGGATGCGAAAGAGAACATCATCACCGCCATGGAGATCGCATCTACTAAAAGCAACGGCCATTGCATGGTGCCCGAGGTCTGCATTTATTTCGACTTCATGCTCTTCCGCGGTAACCGCGCCAAGAAATATAACGCCGAAAAGTTCGAGGCCTTCTATTCCATGAACTATCCCGCGCTGGCGGAAGCCGGCATCGACATCAAATACAAGAACAATTACATGCTGCCCGCACCCGAAAAGGGTTTGGTGGTACACAAGAATATGGACCCCAACATCGGCGTGCTGAAAATATTCCCAGGCATTACCCGCAAAGCGGTGGAGGCCATCGTGAATACGCCCGGCATGCGCGGCCTGCTGCTGGAAACCTTCGGCAGCGGAAACGCCACTACACAGTCATGGTTCACCGAATGCCTGCAAAAAGCGGCGGACAAAGGGATCATTATGGTGGACATCACGCAGTGCGACGGTGGTTCAGTGGAACTGGGCAAGTATGAAACCAGCCAGCACCTGCAAAAGATAGGTGTTGTAAGCGGTCATGATATGACCTTTGAAGCAGCCACCACCAAGCTGATGTTCCTGCTGGGCCAGGACCTGGATGCCGCTGAAATAAAACGCCTGATAGAGATACCCATGCGCGGGGAACTGACGCCTACAGAGCCGGTGCCCGAATAAAAGCGGCCAGGGGGCTACATTGCAGCCAGCAGTCCTTTCAGCGTATCCACATCCTTCTTCAGCTTATCCTGCA
>CBFHAF010000364.1:0-5396 GCA_965653435.1 uncultured Chitinophaga sp. | reverse complement strand
TATTTCCGCCATGGAAACCTGGACATTCGGCAAAGACCTGAAAGCCTTTTATGTAACCGCCGCTTCATGTCCCGAAGGCATTAATGCCGCGCATGAAAAGCTGCATGCGCTGGTGCCGTATTCATCCGACCGGAAATACCTCGGCATTTCGCGGCCGGAGAACGGCAATGGCATCGTATACCGCGCGGCCGCTACCGAACAGGAGCCGGGAGAGCTGGAGCACCTCGGGCTGGAATCGCTGGTGCTGAAAAAAGGCGCCTATGCCTCCGTGGTGGTGCATAATTACATGGACGACCTGGAAAGCATCCGCCGCACATTTGAGCAGCTGCTGCAACGCGACGACCTGGACCCGCAGGGCTATTGCGTGGAATGGTACTTCAGCGACAAAGACGTGCAGTGCATGATCCGCCTGGCGGAATAAGCTATATTTGCCGCCATGGAACCACTGACGGACAAAGAATATCTCCTCGAACGTTTCCCCGGCAAAGGCGGCTGGACCTTCGCCCGCATGCCCGGCATCAAACCGGCGGCAAACATCCCTTTCGGCCAGCTGAAAGTGAAAGGCAGCATAGACGGATTTTCCATCGCCAAAGCGCACCTGATGCCGCTTGGCAACGGTGAGCTGTTCCTTCCCGTAAAAGCGGAAATAAGGAAAAAGATCTGGAAAAAAGCGGGAGACCGCGTGCGCATCGTGCTTTACATAGACAACGACCCGCTCATCGTTCCCCACGAAATGCAGGAATGCCTGGAATATGACCCCGAAGCGAACGCCTTTTTCCGCTCACTCTCCGAAACAGAGCAGCGGTATTACATCAGCTGGGTGTATGGCGCCAAACGTGAAGAGACGCGTGTTGCCCGCCTCGCCAAAGCCATGCAGCGGCTGGCCCGCAGGCAGAAATTCTACCAGCCCCGATAGCTTTTATTTACCCGTTTTGCAGGCGGTGGAATAATTATGTTAATTTCGCGGCCGAAAACGATCATATGATACAGGAAACAGAACTGAAGAACAGGAGCGGCAACCAGTGCGAGCTCTGCGGCTCCGCCGGCGGATTGAAAGTATATGTGCTGCCGCAAACGCCGGCCGCTGTGAAAGACGATGCCGTTTACCTTTGCGGCAAATGCCTGGCGCAGGCGGAAAAACAGGAAGACCTGGACGCCGCCCACTGGCAGCGGCACGCCGGCACCGCCATGTGGAGCGAGGTGCCCGCAGTGCAGGTAATGGCCTGGCGCATGCTGAGCCGCCTCAGGAATGAGAGCTGGGCGCAGGAAAACCTGGATATGATGTACCTGGACGATGAGACCCTTGCCTGGGCCAAAGCCGCCGGCGACCAGGACGGCGACGGCACGGTAGACCTGCACCGCGACAGCAACGGCAACGTATTGCGCAATGAAGACACCGTGGTGCTCACCAGGTCGCTGGACGTGAAAGGCACCTCCCTCAACGCCAAAATGGGCACCGTGGTAAAGAACATCCGCCTGGTGCAGGACAATACTGAACAGATCGAAGGAAAGATCGAAGGGCAGCTTATCGTGATCCTCACCAAATATGTAAGAAAGCAGGGCTGATGAATTTATTTTAGTAAATTCAGTGTCATGAAAAAGACCCTGTTCCTTGCCCTCATCCTGTTTTGCCTCATACAGGCCCGCGCGCAGCAAACGCCGGGGAAATTTACCTTAGAGATCAACTACCTGCTGGCGCTGCCGGAAGGATACGGATCGGACACCTCGCGGAAATGGCCGCTGGTAATGTTCCTGCACGGTTCCGGCGAAAGCGGCAGCGACGTGGAAAAGGTGAAGAAGCACGGCCTGCCCAAGCTGGTGGAAGCCGGTAAAAAATTCCCTTTCATCGTAGTGAGCCCGCAATCCGGCGGTTTCGGCTGGGATCCCGAGCAGCTATACCGCCTGTTGCTCGACATTAAAAATAAATACCGGGTGGACGACGACAGGGTTTACCTCACCGGCCTGAGCATGGGCGGTTTCGGAACATGGTCGCTCGCGGAAAAACATCCTGAATTTTTTGCCGCCATTGCACCCATCTGCGGCGGCGGTAATGTTTCTGAAGCCTGGAAGCTCCGTTACATGCCGGTTTGGTGTTTTCACGGCGCTAAAGACAATGTGGTGCCGCTTTCCGCGAGCCAGAAAATGATCGACGCGCTGAAGCCCCTGAATAAGCAGGTGAAATTCACCGTATATCCCGAAGCCACACACGACAGCTGGACGGAAACTTATGACAACGACAGTCTCTATACCTGGCTGCTTTCCCAGCGCCGCCATAGATACAAAGCCATAACGCTGGACGAAAAGCAGCTGGCCCCGCATACGGGCAGGTATGTGAACAACGGAAAGGATACGGTCGTGGTAAGCATTGTAAACGGTGCATTGCTGGCAAAAGCCGGCGCACATACCACGCCGTTAAAGCCCGCTACCCCTAACATCTTTTTCTGGACGGAAAACGTGCCGGTGGATGTTGAATTCGAAAAGAACGGATTTGTGCTCCGGGCCGACCGCGAGGAGCGTTTCAAAAAGATCAAATAATACAAGATGGCGGATAATATAGCGGCAGACAGGGCGCGTATGCCCGAAGGCACGCAGAAGGTGCTGGATAAAAGGACCCTTGCAACTGATAATAAAAATCTCCTTAAATATCTCAGGCCCGGCATGCATGTGCTGGATGTGGGCTGCGGCTCGGGCTCCATCACGAAAGGCATGGCGGAAGCCGTGAGCCCCGGCGGCAAAGTGACCGGCATCGACCCCGGCGAAGCGCTGATCGCGCAGGCGCAGGCCAACTATGCGGGCGTACCCGGCCTGGCGTTTAAAGTAGCGGATATTCATACGTTCGGTGAAGAGGAACGGTACGACCTGGTGACGGCCGCCCGCGTATTGCAGTGGCTGCCCGGCCCCGGCGGCGTGCTGCGGAAGATGAAACAGCTGCTGAAAGAAAACGGGACCCTTGCCATCCTGGATTACAACCATGAGAAAATAAGCTGGGACCCCGCACCGCCGCCGGAAATGCAGGCATTTTACGAAGCTTTCCTGCAATGGCGCACAGACGCCGGGTTCAACAACCAGGTGGCGGACCATCTCGAAAACCTCTTCCGCGAAGCGGGTTTTTCAGCCGTTACCGTAGAGCAGCATTTTGAAAAGACCCACAAAGGCGAAGAACATTTCCTCAGCAAAGCCCGGATCTGGGCCGAAGTAGCCGAAACACGCGGCCACCAGCTGGTGAAGGACGGCTACATCACCGAAGCCGCAAGGCTTGCCGCCATCGCCGCGTACGACGCCTGGCTGGCGGGTGAAGGCCGCAGCATGCAGCTATACCTGCTCGCAGTGGAAGGTACGGTCTAGGCCGTTCTCCGCGCATTCTTCTGTTTCGCTGCCAGCATGCGCCGCAGCGCGAATACTATCATTAAGATCAGCATCAGGTAACTATTTCCGGCAAAGATGACGGAGCGGAAGCTGCCTGCCCGGGAAAATCCGCCGGGTTGTGGAATGAAGGGCATGAGCTGCGGCTACGTGGCTTTTTTTAAAAAAAAGATCCGGTTCCTGTCACGCGGGGCATTTCTGATGGGTCTTGTATGTGTAATCTTAAAAAACACATCAGATGAAACAGAGAATTTCTTTTTTTGAAGTACCCAAAGGCATGCTGGAAGGATTGATGAAGGTGGATGCTCCCGTTAAAAATTCCACCCTCGACATAAAGCTGCAGGAGCTTGTCAAAATCCGCGTATCGCAGATCAACGGCTGCGCGTTCTGCCTGGATATGCATCATAAGGACGCCATCCATCACGGCGAAACCGAACAGCGCCTCCACGGCCTCAATGCATGGCGGGAAACGCCGTATTTCACGCCTGCCGAAAGAGCGGCCCTCGAATTTGCCGAAGCCCTCACCATCCGCTGCGATGCCAGCGACGGGATCTATGAGGAGCTTACCCGGCATTTCAGCAAGGATGAAATAGCCTGCCTCGCGTTGCAGATAGCCACCATCAATAGCTGGAACAGGCTGAATAAGGCTTTCAGGACAATGCCGGGCACTTATAAAGTAAATGCGCAGTGGTAGGAAAGCCGTACGCCGCCACAACTGCGACGGCGTACGGTGTTTTAGAATTTGTAGGCGATACCGGCCAGGAAATTCACCGGCGGCTGCGGCCTTGAGTAGAAACCGTCGCTGATCCAGTAATGTTCGTTCGTGATATTGCTGGCTTTCACGCTCAGGCGGAACCTCGGCCGGTTGTAATACAGCGTGGCGTCCACCACGGTATATGCGGGCATGGAGAAAGTATTGGTGGCGTTATAGAACGCGTCTGACACGTACATTACGCCGGCGCCGGCGCCCAGGCCTTTCAGGCTGCCGCTCAGCAGGCTGTAGCTCAGCCATACATTGCCTACGTGCTCAGGCGTGCCGATCACCCTTTTCCCGAGTACGTCCTTGTTGGATTTCGTGTATTTGTTTTTGTTGTAACCGTATCCGGCTACGAAGTTGAAACCGGGGAAAGGGTTGCCGATCACTTCCGCTTCTACGCCTTTGCTTTCCTGCGTACCATCCTGCACGGTGAAGTTCTGGCCGTTGATCTCCTGTGCGCGCCTGATCCGGGAAACCGAGATATCGTAGTAGCTGATGGTGGCGCTCAGCTTGTTATTTAAAAGGTCCAGCTTTACGCCGCCTTCTATCTGCTCCGCCTGCTGGGGTTTAAGGGAAACCGTTGTGCCGTCGGGCTGCAGCACATCGCCTTCGTTCCGGAAGCCGTTCATATAGTTGGCAAACAGGGCCACCTTCTCTTTCACCGGCTGGTATACGATCCCGAATTTCGGGGAGAGCGCCAGCTGGTCGAACGCGCCGGTAGTGGTCCTGGAAAGGTTATTGGTGGTGCCTTTGTTCTCAAAATAATCCAGGCGAAGGCTGGCCATCACGAGCAGGTTGCCGGTGATGTTGATGACGTCGGAGAAATAGGCGCCGTAAGCGTTCTGCCTGCTCATGACCGGCGGGGTGCTGAGCCGGGCCAGCATTTCTTCCGCCTTCTGCACTTTCACGTCCCTGATGCTGGCGGAAAGAACGTTCACCGTGTCCAGGATGAGGCTGGCGTATTTGTAGTTGCGGTACTGGCTCATGAAGTCCGCGCCGATCAGCAGCCGGTGGCGCAGGGAACCGGTATTGAACTCGCCGGTGAAGTTCTGCTGGATGTGCCTGCGGCCCACCTTGTCCGGGGAGAACACGCCCAATGCGCGCTGGATGGAATCGTTCCTGATCCAGGACTGGTTGAAGTACAGGAGGTCCGTATACTCACCGTTCGCCCAGGCGTAGTTGGTCTGCGAGGTCCATTTTGAAGAGAGCTTATATTCAGCCTGCGCGGATACATTGCGGGAATACTGATGGCCGATGAAGGAATTGTCGATGAGAG
>CBFHAF010000363.1:0-5406 GCA_965653435.1 uncultured Chitinophaga sp. | reverse complement strand
ACCCTGCGGAAGGTCTTTCGGGGCGGAAAATACCACGCTGGTCTCGGGGTTTAAGAATTCAATTGACATAAAATAATTTTGAGGATGCGGGGTTCAAATAAATAGCGGTAAAAACCTGTCTGAGGTCACAAATGTAAATGCAGATGTATCTGGGATTAATCTATGTTCAAATTAGAGATTAATTGCGAAACCACCAAACTATTATTGGTTATCAATGGGTTAAATCCTTCTACTTCGCCCGGCTCAGCTCCCATTGCAGCTGATCCTCCTCCATTACACCTTCGATGAACTTGCGGTAGGCTTTGGCGGGATTGATGATGATGGTGGCCGGGATGCTTCCCTCCCAGCGCCGGTCAATGATACGGGCGTATTTGTTCGCGTTCGTTTCTTCCATCCAGTATACTTTCCCGCTGATCTTCCGCTGGCGGACAAATTGCCTGATCTTCGAAGGATAGGCCTCATCCAGGTCGAGGCTTACGTATATGAATTTCACGGAAGGGTTCAGCCGCGATTGTTTTTCGAAATAAGGCAGCTCTTTGATGCAGGGCACGCACCAGGTAGCCCAAAGGTTCACCACCATTACCGAATCGCCTTCACGCATCAGCTGCTCCAGCTGGCCCGGGTTTATACGCTGCACTTGCGCGCTCGCGGAAACCGTAAACAATAAAAGGATCAGCAGGATTCTCATAAGTCTTCCTCTTTAAATCCCCATTCCGTTAAAAGCGCGGCGCGCTGTACTTCAGGAAGGGAAGGTTGTGCATAATGCCCGGCATTCTTTTTCTGCCGCATGGCTTCATAAATGCTCACCGCGCAGGCCACGGAAATATTCAGGGAACGGATAATGCCCATCATGGGGATGATAAAATTCCCGTCCGCCAGTTCCCGCAGCTCGTCGCTCACGCCTTTCTGCTCGTTGCCGAACACCAGCGCCACAGAACCGTTAAAATCAATATCATATAAGCTCACCGCGCCAGATGCGAGGTGTGTGGTGTAGATCCTGTCGTACTTTTTCCTCAGCTCGGCCGCCAGCTCCTTTACATCGGTATATTGGTGAACAGTGAGCCACTGGGCCGCGCTGGACGAGCTTTTGGCGCCCCATCTCTTTACACGCGGGGCCTTGGTGGTAAGCACATATACATCCTGGATACCAACGGCATCGCAGGTACGCAGCACGGCAGACACGTTATGCGGGTCTTCCACATTCTCCAGTACCACGGTCAGGTTGCACTGGCGGTTATGCAATACGGTCAAAAGCCTTTCTCTTCGCTCCGGTGTCATGCTGTTAAATTTACATGTAAAATTAACAGAAATTAGTTTCAGTAATACGATTTACTATCTTTAGCGTGTTTATAAAAAACGGATCCTATGAAGTTAAAAAAGGTACTGAAAGGTATCGGGATAGGGTTGATCGTGCTGATAGCCCTGCTGATCGCGATTCCTTACCTGTTTAAAGGCCAGATCATGGCCAAGATCAAAACGGAGCTGAACAAGAACCTGAATGCCAGGGTAGAGTTCAAAGATGTGGATATCAGTCTTTTCCGCAGGTTCCCCAGGCTGGCCGTAGCACTGGAAGAGCTGGCGGTAACCGGTGTGGACCATTTCAACGGGGACACGCTGCTGGCCGTTAAACGGCTGGATATCGCCATGAACCTGATGAGCGCCATCAGGGGTGAAAAGATCGATGTGTACAACGTCGTGCTGCAACAGCCACGCATATACGCTATTGTGGACGAAGAAGGCCGCGCCAACTGGGATATTGCCAAACCCGATACGGATACTGCAGCTGCCGAGCCGGGAGACACATCCTCCGGCGAATTCGCTTTCAGCCTGCAACAGTACAGCATAGAGAATGCCGCCATCAAATACGACGACCTCCAGGGGCATATGCACCTGAAGATCGACGCGCTGAACCACAAAGGCAAAGGCGATTTCACACAGGATGAATTCGTGCTGCAAACCTCCACCACCACCGAATCGCTTAGCTTCGCCTACGGGTTCATCCCCTACCTGCTGGATACAAAAGCAGAAATTGCTGCCGATATCAAAATCGATAACAAAACAAGCACTTACGCCTTCAAAACGGACAAGATCTCCATCAACAACCTGAAGCTGTCCACCGAAGGTTTCGTGCAGCTGCTGAACGACAGCACCTACAAAATGGATGTGCAGTTCGCATCGCCGTCCACCGATTTCAAAGACATTCTTTCCCTTATACCGGCCGTGTACTCAAAAGACTTTGCCAGCATCAAAACCAGCGGCAACGCCAATTTCTCCGGTTTCGTAAAAGGCACCTATTCTGATACGCAGATGCCCGCCTACCAGCTGCACCTGGGTGTGAAGAACGGTTTCTTCCAGTACCCGGACCTGCCCAAACCGGTGAAGAACATACAGCTGGCGGTGAACGTCAGCAATCCCGACGGCGTGCCGGACCATACGATCGTGGATATGCCGCAGGCCCACCTTGAAATGGACGACAGCCCTATAGATATGCGGCTGATGGTGAAAACACCGGTATCAGACCTTTACATAGACGCCGCCGCCAAAGGCAAGCTGGATCTGGGCAAAGTAGGCCAGTTCGTGAAGTTCGAAAAAGGCACCCAGCTGGCAGGCCTGCTGAATGCAGACCTCCAGGCACGCGGCTACATGAGCGCCATAGAAAAACAACAATATGAAGCCTTCCACGCGGCCGGTAATCTTTCCGTGAACAACCTGCTTTACAAAAGCAACGATTATCCCGACGGCGTGAAAGTTTCTTCCCTGCATATGCTGTTCAACCCGAAGAACGTCACCATCTCCGATTTCAACGGGCAGTACCTCGGCACCAATTTCTCCGCCAACGGCGAAGTGAACAACCTGCTGGCCTACGTGCTCCGCAACGAAGCGCTCAACGGCAGGCTGGCGCTGAAGGCGGACCAGATCGACCTGGATAAATGGATGGCCACCGGCAGCAGCGGCGATACGCCGTCCAAACCGGCGGATACAGCCTCTGCCGTGCCTTTCGCCGTGCCCAACAACCTGGACTTTACCGTGCTGGCGCAGGCAGACAAAGTGCATTACGATAAGGTGGACCTGAACAACCTCTCCGGTTCATTGCTGATCAAAGATGAAACGGTGACGATGAAAGACATCAAAGCCAACACCCTGCAGGGGAGCATGGAGATCGACGGCACTTACTCCACTAAAAACGACAAGAACCATCCCGATATCAGCCTTTCTTACGATGTAAAAGAGCTGGACGTGCAGCAGACCTTCAAAGCCTTCAACACCGTGCAGAAGCTGATGCCCATCGGGCAGTTCCTCAGCGGCAAGCTCAGCTCGCAGCTTACCGTGAAAGGCAAGCTGGGCAAAGATATGAGCCCGCAGATCAACACCCTGTCCGGAGACGGCAACCTGCTGCTCATACAGGGTTTCCTGAAAAAATTCGCTCCGCTGGACCAGCTGGCCAACCAGCTGAACGTTTCCGCTTTGCAGGATATTTCAGTAAAAGATATCAAAAACTATTTCGCGTTCCAGAACGGCCGGATGACAGTGAACCCTTTCCGCGTGAAGCTTCCGAACATGAACATGCTGATCGGCGGCAGCCATGGATTTGACCAGAGCATGGACTACACCATGCAACTGGCGCTTCCGCGCGCGCTGCTGGGGCAGAAAGGCAATGCGCTGGTGAACAACCTCGTGTCGCAGGCCACCAGCAAAGGCATTCCCGTGCAGCTCAGCGACACCGTTTACCTGAACGTATTGCTGGGCGGCAACATCATGAAACCTTCCGTAAAAACAGACTTGAAAGAAGCGGCGGGCAAAGCGGCGGAAAACCTCAAAGACCAGGCCACCGCCATGATAAAGAACAAAGTGGATACGGTAAAGCAGACGGTGAAAGATTCTCTCGCACAAGTGAAGAACCAGGCCGTTTCCGCGGTGAAGGACGAGCTGAAGAATAAGCTGCTCGGCGGCAAGGACAGCACCGGTTCCGGCAACATCAAAGACGCCGGCAAAGCGGCGGAAAAAACGCTGAACAATACGCTGAAAGGATTATTGAACAAACGCAAAAACACCGCAGCGGATACAACAAAACACTGAGGTCATTTGTAATATAAGGCGTGGTACTATTGTACCACGCTTTTTTTATGGACAGCATTATATACAGCCCCTTTTGTAATGCCAGTTTGTTAGCCGGACTGCTTTTCCTTTTTATGGGATTCATGATCCGGAAATACCCGCCACGCAGCATGAAAACATGGTACGGTTACCGCACTTTCTCCTCTACGATCAACAAGGATACCTGGTATGAAGCCAACCAGTATGCCGCTTATCTTTCCCGTTGCATGGCGTACGTCCTGATCCCTTTCGGCTTGCTGATGGCATTGATCTTCAAGACGCAGACGGACGTTTTCCTTTACCTCACCATCACCCCGGTCATTTTTTGCGCGTTGCTCCTCACTGGCCTTACCGAATGGCACCTGTTGCAGGAGTTCGACGAAGACGGGAACAAACGCAGCAAGCCAGGGAAAAAGTCTACCCCTTCCGCCTGATCACCAGTACGGCGGGTACAGGCCGCTGCCCCGCTGCATCGGAAGGTTTGATCGTATTGAGATGGTTCACGTACAGGGCAGACGATCCGCCGCCGTCCAGGTTGAGGGCTTCCATGCATTGGAGGCTTGTAAATATCTCTGCCAGCTGCGATAAGGTCGCGCCTTCGGCTATGCCTTTGTTCCTTCCTTCCACCACCAGCAGGATCACTTTACCGTCTGCCCTGTAACCCACGGCAGACCTTGGATGGAAGTCCTTCACCCCGCCCATGCGCTCTTCGTTCATGGTTACATGTTTTTTACCGTCCTGCACCAGCACGGGGCCGCCGCCCACGGCTTCCTTCATTTTCCAGCGATGTGCGCCCCGCGGGTATTTTCTCCCGGGCTGGCGGTAAACCGTGTCTGTGCCGTTGATCTCGGGTGTAACGGGCACATCGTATGCATAGGGCCGGTTCTTTTTACCTACGTTGTAAACCCATGCAATGTCGGGCCGGTTCCTTCTGCTGAGCCCGAAAGCGCCGCGGGTAGTATATATGGTGCGGCGGGGGTTGGGTATCGATTTCGGATTTACGTCGATAACATTGCCGTTGTGCACAACGATATTAAGGCTCCTGTTCGTCTGGAAGGAGAAGAAGGTAGTGTTGATGACCGCCAGCACGGAAGGGCCTTCGATGCTGTCGTATTGTGCGGGGGTGAAGCGTTTTCCGTCGCCGGTGCGGATCACAGCTTCAATTTGAGGGTCCGCGGGATCGAATTCCAGGTAAAAGGCGCGGAAAGGTTTGCCATCCAGTGAATCCTTTGTCTCAAAAACCCGCATGCTGGCGGGGAGGCTTTCGTTGTGCGCTGCGGAAGGCTGCCAGCGGAGCTGCGCATGAGCCGC
>CBFHAF010000362.1:0-5406 GCA_965653435.1 uncultured Chitinophaga sp. | reverse complement strand
CCGGGCATCAACAAATCCAAAGGGCTGGAAGCCGCGCTGGATGCGCTTGGATATTCCATTCATAACGTTGTGGCCGTTGGCGATGCGGAAAATGATACAGCCCTGCTGCAATCCGCCGAATGTGCCGTAAGCGTGGCCAACGCCCTGCCCGCACTGCAGCAGATCAGCGACTGGGTTGCACCGGCGGATCATGGGGCCGGCGTAATGCAGCTGATAGACCGCATCCGGGCAGACGACCTGCAAACGCTTGATCAGCAGCTGGAACGGCATTTCCTTGTGCTGGGAGACCGCTTCGACAATACGCCTTTTAAGCTGAGCCCGTACGGAAGCAGCATCGTGGTGGCCGGCACAAGTGGGGGCGGAAAAACTACGCTTACCGCGGCATTTATGGAAACACTGCTGCGGCACGGCTACCAGTTCTGCATTGTAGACCCTGAAGGAGACTACCTGGAACTGCAAGGCGTAGTCGCAATCGGCGATGCGCATCAACCGCCCTCTATCGAAGGGCTCATGCAATTGCTGGAACAGCCCCGGCAATGCGTGGTGGCATGTACACTGGCCTTGTCGATGGCGGAAAAACCCATATTCCTGCAACAACTACTGGTGGCCGTTCAGGATCTGCAGCAGCGTAAAAGCCGCCCGCACTGGCTGCTGCTGGACGAAGCCCATCATCTCGCACCGGAAGCGGCCGATCCCAATACATTTGCCACGCTCACCGCGCTTCGCAATTTCATGGCCATAACCACGCAGCCTGAGCTGTTGCATAAGCCCCTGCTGGTACAGGCAACTACCATTATAGCGGTAGGAGAGGATCCCAATGCGGCTCTTCACAGCTTTGCAGAAATCACCGGCGATACTCTGCCCCCGGTGCCCGATACCAGCCTGCAAAAAGGAGAAGCAATGGTATGGCACCGGCCCTCCGGGGAAGCGCCGTTCCTGGTAAGGACCATTGTGCCGCAGCAGGTTTTGCAACGGCATAAAAGAAAATACTCTGTTGGTGATATGGGGCCGGACAGCTTTATTTTTGCAGGTCCTGAGAATAAATTGCGGCTCAAGGCCAGCAACCTGCAAAGCTTTACGGAATTAGCGCAGGGCGTGGACGACGATACCTGGATGTATCATCTGAAGAGAAATGATTATTCCGGCTGGATAAGAGACCATGTGAACGATGATATGCTGGCCGAGCAGGTAGAGAAGATAGAAACCGCGGAGCCGGACCCCGTCCGGTCCCGCGCAGAAATTACCAGGCTGATACAATTACATTATACAGGCCCCGGATAGTTATATATTGATCGTTGTGATCATTTCCGCCGCTGCAGTTCTTTTATTTTCTGAGCCAGCTTCTTTTTATCCTTCATATAAGGCGCCAGGTCGAAGAGCTCTACCTTCCTGTATTCCACGGGATGGCTCTCGCTCTGCAAAGCGATATAACCTTCGCTCAGCAGCTTGCCGTTCTGCATCAGCGCAGGATCGTTGCCGCCTACATTGCCTCCGCCGATCTGCGGTTTTTCATATACCAGCACGGTGTCTTTTTCAACGATGTGCTTCACGATGGAATCGCCCAGTACCAGCACTTCCGCATGCACCCACTGGTCGCCGTTATAGGTTTTGCTCGTGGAATTTATGCAATGAGCGGTAATGAGCTTGTTGTTCATCACCACGTTCGTTCCAGGCGTGCAGAGGTTAGCCGTGCTGCGGTTGCCGTTGCCCAGCCCGCCCAGCAGCTGCACTTCGATGGAGATTGGGAAGTCCTGGTTCACGCCCATCGTTTTGGCCGACTGGGAATGTATCATGGCGCCGCTGTTGCGGGTAGCCCATCCCGGGCCGCCTTTCACCTGTTCGCCCACGAAACGGTATTCCATCACGAGCAGGTAAGCGGAAAATTTCCGCTTGTGGAATATGTGGCCGTATTGTTCCTTGAATTCGTCGTAGTTTTCATAAGACACCGCCAGGTTGCCGTTCTGCACCCGGAAAGTATTGCCGTTGTTGTCGTTCAGCTGGTGGCCGGTGATCTTGATGTCCCAGTCCTTCAGGTCTTTCCCGTTGAACAGGCTGAACCAGCCATTCTTCGCTTTCTGTGCAGAGCATGCGCCGCAAAAAAGGGCCAGCCCCAACGTCATCATTAATTTGATATTTCGCATAGACGTGTGAGTAATTTGAACCGTTAAGCTATAAAAATTATTTAAGCTCCTCAAACCCAATATCCATAAGTGGATATTTTTGATAGTCTTTGAGATAATAATGCCACCATTCCGTTTCCAGCGCCACAAACCCGTGCGCTTCCATGAGGGTGCGCAGCAGCAGGCGGTTCTCTTTCACTTCGTCGCTCAGCTCCTGGTATTCGTGGTGGGCTTTTTCGGTGAAGTCGTCGTAAGGCGTGGGCATGGGCATTTCCTGGCCTGTTTTCAGGTAAATGAGCGTAAGGTCCACCGCCACTCCGCGGTTATGCCCGGAACCTTTTTTAGGGTCGGCGGCATAACGGTCGTCCGGCACTATCTCCCACATTTTTTCCGTTACCCGGTAAGGGCGGTATCCGTCGTAGATCTTGAGACCCAGGCCCAGCGGTTCCAGGTATTCCTGCAAGTGCAGCAGGGCTTCGTAAGCGGGGCGGCGGAGGAACACGGCGGGGAAAGGATAGAGCACGGTTTTAGTGAAATTGTCTTTAGTAGCATAGCGCACATCCATCGCAAAATCTGTTGCGCGCACCAGCGCCTGCTGCGGGTCTGCCTGCACAATTTCCTTGTACAGCGCGAGGCTGTTCACCACGGGCAACCCGTATTTATTAAGCGGTATTTGCTGGCTGCGGCTTTGGAAGGAAACGAATAATAAGCACAGGATGAATATATTTTTCACTGGTATCGATTTAGATGGCTTTAAAAATAGTGAAGAAAGTACATAATCAGGGTAAAAAAGAATTGCAATAAGGCATAATATTGAGGTATTTTAGAACCCTTAAAATAAGTAAAAGATGAGTTTTTTCCGACTAGATGGAAAAGTGGCTGTAGTGACCGGCGCCGGCAGCGGCATCGGCCAGGCCATTGCGCGGTGTTTTGCCGCCAGTGGCGCCATTGTTCATGTACTGGAGCTGAATGAAGAAGCAGGGCAGGGCACCGTTAATGAAATTACCGCCGCGGGAGGCAAAGCGCAGGTGCATGCCGTGAATGTGGCAGACCAGGCAGCTGTGATCACCGTTATGAAAAATGTGGCCGGTATTTCCGGCAGGCTGGACATTCTGGTGAACTGCGCCGGCATTGCCCACATCGGCAAGCTGGAAACTACTTCGGAGCAGGATTTTGACAGGGTGTTCTCCGTAAACGTAAAAGGAACGTACAATTGCATGTACGCGGTAATAGAACAGATGAAACAACAAGGCGGCGGCGTGATCCTCAACATCGCGTCCATCGCTTCCAGCGTGGGTATACCGGACCGTTTCGCTTATTCCATGAGCAAGGGTGCGGTGCTTACCATGACGCTCTCTGTTGCGAAAGATTACCTCGCCGATAAGATCCGCGTGAACTGCGTATCGCCTGCGCGCGTGCATACGCCGTTCGTAGACGGTTTCATCGCAAAAAATTATCCCGGTAAAGAAGCGGAGATGTTCGAGAAGCTTTCCAGGACACAGCCCATCGGCCGCATGGCAAAGCCCGACGAAGTGGGATACCTGGTCCTGTACCTCTGCTCCGAAGAAGCAGGTTTCATCACCGGTTGCGACTACCCGATAGACGGTGGTTTCATAAAACTCAACAACTGATGAAACGCTTTTTACTGCCCTTCGCGCTGCTGCTGGTTTTCACCGCCTGCAACAACAATACTGCCGGAAATAAAGGAGAAGAATCCGCGAATGAAGAAACACCGGTGATCCCGGCCAAACCCGGCGGCACTTTCACCGTTACCATCCTGAACCGCGATGAGGATACTTCCACTATCCGTTTCAACTTCACCGTGGATACGCTGAAGTATGAAAGAACTTACAACGACGTTCCGCTGATCAAAGGATATCCCGATTCGGCGGTCTATAAGGTTTTCTGGGACGCGCCCAACAGTGTTTGGGTGGGCTTCATCAAACCGAACAGGGACACAAGATATTACCATGGCTCGCAGGATAAAGCTTCGCTGAAGATCCTCTGGGTGCCTTCGCCGCCGAAACGCATTTACCAGTACATGGAAAAATACGTGGGCCTGGGCGACGCCATCCGCCAGCAGGAAATGGTGCAGGAATATGATAAAGAGATCAAATCCGGCCAGATCATCGCCCACTTCATCGTGCGGCTGAAAGAGCTGAAGGAGCCTGATAAGAAAGGCGTATACCTGGAATTCGGCGGCATCCGCCGGGAGCTGGAGCTGCCCGTGCCGCAAGGCGCGAAGCCTTATATCCAGGTGGTGGGGGAAGACCATTGCGTGGTAGGCCTGCAGATGGCTGACGGTGAAAAGGAAGATTATTACGAGGTGAAAGTGGTGAACGGCCGCATCGGCTACAAACAGGTGCAAACGGCGTTGAATATAAAATGATTTTCGGCACGCATGTTTATACCGGTACACAAAAAGCCCGTCATTGCGGGGAGCAGCAGAGCCAAAGCGGGTGGGGCGGGGAAGCAATCTCCCGCATGAATGGATATACCTTGATCCCCGGAAGAGATTGCTTCGTCGCGCGCGGCACCATCCCCCGCTGCTTCTCGCAATGACGGGACTTCTCATAATGGAGAACGAGTATGAATGGTTTAAGAAAGAGAATAATCATAAAAAGGAATAAATAAAAAATATTAACGAATGAAACTTATCAGGTTCGGATTGTTGGGAGAAGAAAAACCCGGTGTGGTAACTGAAGCCGGGATGTTTGATGTGTCTGCTTTCGGCGAAGATTTCGGAGAGCGTTTTTTTGAGACCGACGGGCTGGAGCGCCTTGCCAAATGGTGGGCTGCCAACAACGCCAATTGTCCCGCAGTACCGGAAGGCACCAGGCTGGGCTCCTGTGTGCCGCGCCCTTCCAAGATCATCTGCATCGGGCTGAACTATGCCGATCACGCGCGCGAAACAAACGCGGCCATCCCCACGGAACCGATCGTGTTCTTTAAATCAACTTCCTCCCTTGTAGGGCCGAACGATAACCTGGTAATTCCCCGCAACAGCGAAAAAACAGACTGGGAAGTGGAACTGGCCGTTGTAATCGGCAAAAAGGCCAGCTATGTGGACGAAAGCGAGGCGATGGATTACGTAGCCGGTTACGCCCTCCACAACGACTACAGCGAACGCGCTTTCCAGCTGGAAAGGAACGGGCAGTGGGTGAAAGGCAAAAGCGCGGATACCTTCGCGCCGCTGGGCCCCTGGATGGTTACCAAAGACGAGATCAAAGACGTGCATAACCTGCGCCTCTGGCTTACCGTGAACGGTAAGAAGATGCAGGATGGC
>CBFHAF010000361.1:0-5435 GCA_965653435.1 uncultured Chitinophaga sp. | reverse complement strand
TGCTGCACCTGTTCGTATATTTTCATGCCGCTGGCAGGAGGGGTGCAGATATTGATCAGCTCTACCTTTCCATGCAGGTTGGGATGTTCCTCCAGGAACTGGTGGAAGGCTTTGAGCTTTTCCAGCGGGCCTTTCACATAATCGAGGCGTTCTATGCTGAGGATGGTTTTTTTGCCGGTGGTGGGCTTCCTGAGCTGCGCGATCATTTCCTGCGTGGCAGGCTTTTCCGTCAGCTCGCGGATATAGTCCACATGCACGCCAACCGGATTGGCGCCAAGTCGCACTTTACGGCGGCCGGTGTCTATCTCCCGCGTCATGACGCCGGTGCCCATGGCGCAGCTGTAGGTGAGGAAGCGCGGAGCGGTGCTCACTTCTTCGGTGATCTTCACCGGCATCAGGCTTTTCACCACGTCCACGAAATTCTCCACGTAACGCGGTATGTGAAAGCTCACATAATCGCATTGCAGCAGGCTGTGGATGATCTCGCTCCGCCAGGGGATGATGTTGAAAGTGTTGGCGGCGGGGAAAGCAGTGTGGTGGAAGAACCCGATCTTAAGGTCAGGCCGCATCTGGCGAAGATATCCGGGCACCATCCAGAGGTTGTAATCATGTATCCATACCATGGCGTTCGGCTCGGCTTCCGACGCGGCCTTCTCCGCGAAAATGCGGTTCACTTTCAGGTAATGTTCCCAATGGGCATGGTTGAACTGCACCTTCTCGATGAACGAAAAGATGGCAGGCCAGAAAGCTTCTTTCGAAAAAAGCTTGTAGAAAATATCAATGTCTTCCTTTTGCAGCATCACGGGGCTGGCCTGCAAATGAGGATAGGTGGCTTTGTCGATATGAAAATTGGGAGCGGTTTCCTGTCCTTCCTGCGATTCCTGCCAGGCGATCCAGAGGCCGGGCCGGCCGGTTTTGAAGAAGTTCGTGAGCGTGGGCAATATCCCGTTTGGGCTTTTGGGAGAGCGGCGCACTTTTTTTCCGTTCTCTTCCACAGTTTCGAAAGGGAAACGATGATAGAGCATCACGAGCTGCGAAGATTCCTTTGCGGGTGTTACCACTTCAGGAATTTCTTTATAAAATGGCCTGAAAGGCTCGAAATGATCCAGCGCTTCGAGAATACCGCCTGCGCCCGCCGTTTCTGAGATATAAACACCATCGAGCCGGCTGGCCGCTTTGGTGAGAGCGTCTTCCGCTTCACCCACAACAACGCCCCGGAAACCGCGGCCATACAGGGAAAGATCGTTCAGCGTGTCGCCGGCCACGAGCACTTCGTCCTCCGGTACCTGCAGGAGGTTCACCAGGCGGTGCAGCGTGCTTCCTTTGTTCACGGAAGAAGGCAGCACGTCCAGGTATTTGCCGGCGGAAAGAATGATATCGCAGCCCAGCTTTGCTTCCAGCTGGGATACCTCGTTTTTGACAAGCTCATCATCAAAATAAAAAGAACCACGCCGTTGCTGGGGCACGGCCTGCATGCGGATGCCTTTTACATCTTTCAAAGCGTCCATCACGGCGCGTTTGCCGGGCCATTTCAACTCGATATTGTTCTGGATAGGCTGAACGGGGCGGAGCGTGTGCCCGTCGAGTACCGTAGCGCCGACGTCGCAGATGATATAATCAGGCCTGGGGATCACGGGGTCGCTGAGCAGGGGAAGTACGCTTTCAACGCCGCGGCCCGTTACGAATATGAGCCGGAAATCGTCGTTTTCCCGTATGGTTCTGTATAAATGTTCCTTGTGTTGCGCGCTTCCGCCTAAGAATGTACCGTCCAGGTCTGTTGCTAAGATCATGCTTGTTTATTTGGTGACAGAATGTGGCATCATAGCCGTTGGCTGTGTTAATGCCGTGGTTTTCAATGATTGATACGAGGGGTATCGGGTATTGATTGGGACCACAAAGGTACGAAGAAATAGGGAGCAAAAAGGTGACAACTTGGCGAAAAAGGTGACTATTAGACACTTGTACTGCTGAATATTTTTATTAACTTGGCTATAATGATACAGCCAAAACGATTATTTGACGCGGTAGCTATCCAGCAACAGAAATTCCCGAAAACCGACATGCTCGTTTCCAAGGTGAACGGCGAATGGAAACCATGGACCACCGCACAGGTGCAGGATACAGTGAACCGGCTTTCCGCGGGACTGCTCAGCCTGGGTGTGAGCGGGAACGATCTTACGCCTGAAAATGCGGATAAGATCGCCATTATCAGCAACAACCGGCCTGAATGGGTGATCACGGACCTGGCCGTGCAGCAGACAGGCGCTATCCTGGTGCCTTTGTATCCCACTACCAACCCGCTGGAGATCAAATTCATCCTGAACGATTCGGGCGCGAAGTATATTTTCGTGAGCAACACGGAGATGTATGAGAAGATCAAAGACCTGATGGGAGAGGTGCCCAGCCTGCAGAACATTTATACTTTCGATGATGTGCCCGGCGCGGCGCACTGGAGCAAAATACTCGATGCGTCCACGGACGACCTGCTGAACAAGGTGGAGGCCATCCGCCCCACTATCAGCGAGGAGCACCTGGCTACGCTGATCTATACCTCCGGCACCACCGGCACGCCCAAAGGCGTGATGCTTTCGCATAAGAACATCGTGAGCAACGCTTTTTTTTCCAAAGAAAGTTTCCCTTTCCCGGACGATCCTTCCTGCAAGGTGCTCAGCTTCCTGCCGCTCAATCATATTTTCGAGAAGATGGTCACTTACATCTATCTCTTCAGCGGCATCAGCATTTATTACGCCGAAAGCCTGGACAAGATCGCGGACAACCTCCGCGAGATAAAACCCGACGGTTTCACTACCGTGCCCCGCCTGCTGGAAAAAGTGTATGAGAAGATCATGAGCAAAGGCAACGAGCTGAAGGGCGTTAAACGCGGCCTGTTCTTCTGGGCGGTAGCGTTGGGTAAAAAATACGACAACAACATCAGCGGCGGCCTCTGGTACAACATCCAGCTGGCCATTGCCAATAAGCTCATCTTTTCCAAATGGCGTGAGGCGCTGGGCGGCAAAGTCGCTTTTATCGTGACCGGCGGCGCGGCCTGCCAGGAAAACCTGCTGCGAATCTTTAACGCGGCGAAGATACCCGTGTATGAGGGTTATGGGCCCACCGAGAACAGTCCCGTGATCAGCGTGAACCGCCGTTACCCGCCCGGGAATACCAAGTTTGGCACCACCGGCCCGCTCATCAACGGCGTAGAGCTGATGTTCACCGAAGAAGGCGAGATCTGCGTGAAAGGCGACAGCATGATGAAGGGCTACTACAAACGCCCCGACCTCACCGCAGAAGCCATCATCGACGGCTGGCTGCATACCGGTGATATCGGTACCCTCGTGGATGGCAAGTTCCTTAAGATCACTGACCGCAAGAAAGAGCTGTTCAAAACCAGCGGCGGCAAATATGTAGCGCCGCAGCCCATCGAAAATAAAATGAAGGAAAGCCCCTTCATTGAGCAGATCATGGTGGTGGGCAACGAACGGAAGTTCGTAAGCGCGCTGGTGGTTCCTTCTTTCAACATGCTGAAGAACTGGATGGCCCAGAACAATGTCCCTTTTGTATCCAATGAAGATGCCTGTAAACGCCCCGAAGTGATCGCGATGTACGAAAAGATCGCCGAGCGGTACAACGCCGGTTTCAACCACGTGGAGCAGGTGAAAAAATTCACGCTGATGCCGCATGAATGGGGAGTGGAGACCGGGGAGATGACGCCCAAGCTGAGTTTGCGGCGGAAGGCGATATTGGAGAAGTATAAGAGTGTGGTGGATGGGATGTATGAGGGGAATAAAGAGGTATGAAACAGGGGCCGGCTGAAGGGCCGTTTTTGTTTTCTCCTTTTTTGTTGTAAGTTTGACCGTCTGTTGCAACCCGGATAGTTTTTTACCGAAGTCACTTGTTAACTGAGGGAACCCATGATACTTGAGAAAGAATGTCCTTTGCCAGTGCAAATTTTAACCTGATTGGGCTGGATCGTAATTTTTAATATGGTTCTGGCTCAATGATGCCATTCAAACAATAAATTGAAATAAATTTATATCCCTATATATGAGATTTATTATAGCGCTGATGCTGGTAATCTGCTGCTCGGTTCCAGCGTATAATGTGTTAGCCCAAGCCCAGCTTATGGTTCCCCCGGGACAAACCGGTGATCTGAATTTCAAGCCGCAATCTGTACTTCCGCCACCGGTTGAGGCAGCTGCCCTCAATAAAGGGGGCGATATGCAGGTAAATCTTGCCATTGGCTCGCCTGGTGTCACTATTCCCGTTGCCGATGTGAGATCCCGGGCGATACAATTTCCATTGACCCTTAACTATTCCTCCAATGGTATTCAGGTAAATGAGCTGGCCGGTAATACCGGGCTTGGATGGAGCCTGAATTGTGGGGGGAATATTACCAGGACGACCCTAGGGCTGCCGGATGAGCTTCGCCCGTCCGGCGGACCGGATAATTTTACGGTTACTTCCGCGGACATCAATCCCATGAAACGTACGGCAATGAATTACCTGATGTCTCCGTACGACCGGGAATCGGATATCTTTAACTTTTCCGTAAGCGGTTTTATCAGCGGCAAATTTATTCTCGATCAAAACCGTCTACCGCAGATGCTGGATGGCAGGAATTACAAGATCAGCCTGCTGTCCACCACGATTCGGGACGGTTTCAAGATCACTGATGAGCAGGGAATGATTTTCCTTTTCACGGTGATGGACACTTCTTACTACGACCGCGGTGAATGCGGGGATGGCGGAGAACGGAGCAGGCCTGTTTATAATACCTGGCATTTAAGTAAGATCATCAAACCTTATCAGGATACTGTTTACTTTAATTATATTAATAACCACTACAGCTATCTGGCGGATGTGAACGAAAACGAATCGATTTGCGTGACTACCGGCATCGGAGGATGTGGAAGTACAGACCCTACGGGCGCCTGCCCATTGTGGCAAAGTCAATATACTGTTTGCCCCAACAGGCAAACAGTAGACGGTAATGTGCTCAGCCAGATCGTTTTTACCAACGGCAGTATCAATTTTGAGTATACAGATGGCCGGATAGATATGGAAGGAGGGAAGGCGATGAAAAGCATTACGTTGAAAAACCTGCAGGATACTTTAAAGTATGTACGGCTTATTACGGATTATGGGACAAAACGGGGTACTGGATTTGTAATAACGGACACAACACTGTGCTATCGCCTTTTCCTGCGGTCTGTTCAGGTAGGCGGATCGAAATCCACCGAAAACGATCACCGGTATGAATTTACATATCTGAATGAAAACACGCTGCCCGGCCGTTTATCTACAAAACAGGATATGTACGGGTTGCCGAACGGAAATGGAAATACAGGCAAATACTTTTTAACTAATGTTGAGGAAGATCCTTATGTACAGGAAAAGTATACAGGCTTGGATTATTACAGTCAGGTGGCCAC
>CBFHAF010000360.1:0-5466 GCA_965653435.1 uncultured Chitinophaga sp. | reverse complement strand
GGCATCCCACACTCAAAAAAGGGAGCGGAAAAGGGAACGGATATTTTATAAAAAGCCGAGCCAGTTGCTACTAAAACAAATGCCCGGTTCTTTTTTATAAAATATCCGTACCCGCTGGAGCAAGGCACTTGAACACGGACGAATTGATTTGCTCCTTTTTAAAGTCCGGAAACAAGGCGGAGAAACGCTTTTTCAATAACTTGCCGGACTTAATTTTTTGGCGGGAACCTGACATATGCAAGTTAATTTATCGTACAAACAGATCATCACCATCGCCGGGCCTATTTGCCTCGCACTGATCCTTCCGCAGATCAATCACATGACCAATGCCGCCTTCCTCGGGCATTTGGGAGAATTCCCCTTTGCGGTGAACGGCATCGCCGGCATCTATTACCTCGTGATGCATATGATCTCCTACGGTCTGAACAACGGCTTGCAGGTTCTGTTCGCGCGCAGGGCCGGTGAAATGAATTACGGCGGCATGGGGCCAATATTTTCCAACGGTTTTTTCCTTGCCGTGGTCTTTTCCCTTTTCGCCATCCTGTTCACTTATACCGTTTCTCCCTCCTTCTTTTCCGCCACCCTTCACGATCCCGCCATCAGGGACGCAGCCACCGGCTTTGTGCGCATCAGGATATGGGGGCTTCCTTTCCTCATGCTCATGAGCCTCTGCAACGCGTTCTACATCGGCACCGGCAACACGCGGCTGCTGGCCATCACTTCTATTTTCCAGGAGATCGCCAACATTACGCTGGACTATGGATTTATCTTCGGCAAGCTCGGCCTGCCCGCGCTGGGGCTGAACGGGGCGGCCTATGCTTCTGTGATCGCGGAGATGATCGGGTTTACGGCGGCGTATTGTTTATTGTTCGGCCTCAGGTTCCATGCCAGGTTCAGGCTGTTTGAACGGTTCAAACCCGAGTGGGCGGCGATAAAGAACATCCTCACCATATCCGCCCCGCTCATCGTGCAGTTCCTGTTCAGCATCGGCAGCTGGCTGGTGTTCTTTATATTCATTGAGCACCTCGGGCAGCGGCCCCTCGCAGTGTCCAACATGATGCGCAGCGTGTTCGGGCTGTTCGGGATATTCACCTGGGCGCTGGCCTCCACCTGCAATACGATGGTGAGCAACCTTATCGGGCAGGGGCGCGAAGGGGATGTATTGCCGCTGGTGAAAAGGATCATCGGGATCGCGTTCCTTTGCGCCACATCCGTTTGCCTGCTGATCAATCTTTTCCCTTACCAGTTATTAAGGATATATACAGACGATGCCACGCTTATCACGGACGCGATCCCATCTATCAGGGTATGTACGCTGGTGATGCTGCTTTCAGCCATGACGGCCATTACTTTCAACGGGGTGACCGGCACGGGCAATACGCGCATCAACCTGCTGATCGAGTTCGCGGCCGTGGCGGTGTACCTTACTTATTGCGTGGTGGTGATAGAAAAATGGCGGAGCGCGCTGCACTGGGCCTGGGGGGCGGAGTTCGTGTACTGGAGCGCCATGGGCGGGCTGGCCTGGCTTTACCTGCGCAGCGGGCGCTGGAAAGGGAAAAAACTGGCTTAGCCACAGGGCTTTATGCCACTACTGCATGTCTTCCAGCATTTTTTTGCATTCCGCTTTATATGCTATATCGTCCTGGTAAATAGGGCGGAGCTTCATGGCTTTGTTCAGCACTTCCATGCTTTGTGTTTCCTGGTTGTTCTGTTTGAAAGCAATGGCGAGGTCCAGGTAATTGACGATAAAAGAAGGTTTCAGCTGGATGCATTTCTCGTAACTGGCAATCGCGTCGTCCATGGTACCGGGAGGAACGCCGCCGAACAATACTTTGGCAGCGGCTTTTTCGATGGAGCTGAGGTTATAGAGGTCGAAGTTCCATTTGCCGATCAGGTGGTATACTTCGCCGTAGTCCGGTTTGAACTTCAGGGCAAGGTCCGCATACTTCTTCACTTCCTTCGCCGCCGCTACTTTTTCCTTTGCGCCGGAGATCTGCGCCAGGCGGGCATAATACACGGCCTGGGCATAATTGGCTTCGGGGTTTTCGGGTTCGGCCTTCAGCGCTTCATAGGCGTATACCCTGGCCTGGTCCAGCCATTCCTGTTTGGCGGCTTTATCTTTCTGGCGGGCGCTTTCGCGGCTGCAGATGAGGCTGGCCTGCGTAAATGCGGCAACATGGCCGGGCGAAACCTGCAACAGCTCCTTGTATTTGGCAAGGGCTTCCGTCTCTTTCATTTGTTTGGTAAGCTGCTGGGCCTGGGCAAGCAATTCTTCGGCGCTTTGGGCGTTCGCACCCAGTGCGAGGCCGCAGATCATCAGCAGGAAGATGGTTTTCTTAAGCATAGGACTTTACGAATTTAAGGGTCACCAAAAATAAGTTTTCTCCCGGGTAAATAACAGCGGCGCTTTAATATTGTTTTTCAAGGCTCACCACGGAATACGCCAGGTCGCCCCCGAAAGGCGGGGCCTGTTTCCGCAGGGTGACCCTTGAATGGGTGACCGCCGGGTACCGCTCGCGGATAGCGGCGGTAATGTTGTGCACCACCTGTTCCAGCAGGGGCTGCGGCACTTCCATCACGCGGCATGCAATGCCGTACAGCTCTTCATAGTTCACGGATTCCGCCAGCATGGATGGATGCTCCGGCTCAGGGATGCTCACCTGCACGTCCAGGATAAAATGATTGCCCAGCACTTGTTCTTCTTTGTATAAACCGTGGTAGGAAAAGAACCTGATACTTTCCAGCGCAATGGTCAGAATAATTAAAAAGATAAAAGACCGGCCCGGAAAGCATCCTGCCTGGAAATGACCAGCGCCGCGCAACGCGGCGGCCGCTCTCCTGCTGAATTCCTCCCGGCCGGCCCTGTGATGAATATTATCGTTCCCGTTTCGGATAGCTGAACGCGTCAGCTGCGCCCCGCCGTCCTGCCCGGGTTTATCAATGCCCTTTGGCAGACAGGTACCTTTCTGCATCCAGCGCGGCCATGCAGCCGCTGCCCGCTGCCGTTACGGCCTGGCGGTAGATCTTGTCCTGCACGTCGCCGCAGGCGAAAACGCCTTCAACGCTCGTCCTGGTGCTGCCGGGGATGGTTTTGATATACCCCTGGTCGTCCATATCCAGCTTGCCGGCAAAAATGCCGGAGTTGGGCTGGTGGCCGATCGCAACGAAAAATGCGCTGACAGGTATTGTTTTTTCTTCTTTTGTCTGGGTATTGAGGATGCGTACGCCTTCCACCTTGTTCTCCCCGGTCACTTCCAGGGTTTCGGTGTTCCAGTATACCATGATGTTGGATGTTTTAAGCACCCTGTCCTGCATCACCTTGCTGGCGCGCATTTCATGGCGGCGTACGAGCATATGCACGTTGGAGCAGATCTTGGAGAGATAGAGCGCTTCTTCGGCCGCAGTATCTCCTGCGCCCACGATAGCGGCTTCTTTCCCGCGGAAGAAAAACCCGTCGCACACGGCGCAGGCGGAAACCCCGCTGCCGTTCAGCCGCTGCTCGCTGGGCAGCCCCAGCCATTTGGCGGAAGCGCCGGTGGCGATGATGATGGCATCGGCGGTGATGGTCTTTTCTTCGTCTATTTCCACTTTATAAGGCTGTGAGCTGAGGTCCACCGCGGTAGCCATGCCGTAACGGATATCCGCGCCCATGCGTGTGGCTTGTTTTTCAAAGTCCACCATCATCTCGGGGCCCTGGATACCTTCAGGGTAGCCGGGATAGTTCTCCACTTCGGTTGTGATGGTAAGTTGGCCGCCGGGCTGTATGCCCTGGTATAGGACAGGCTTCAGGTTGGCCCGGGCGGCATAAATGGCTGCCGTGTACCCCGCCGGGCCCGACCCGATGATGAGTACATGTACATGTTCCTGTGATGTTTTGTTTTCCATGCTGTTGTTTAATGGTGTTTTTAATGTGTTGGTGTTGGTTTTGATTTTATTTTGGAATAGTAATGGTTCTGTATGTTATGCTGTAGCCTCCCCAGTAACCGAGCGCTCCCTGTACGTTCCCCAGTATGCGCGTGGGCGATGCAAAGGGGTTGCCGGTGGAGGTGTAGGCGAAGTCTGCCGTGCGCCAGAAATCATAGGTGTTATGATCTATGTTGCAGAACTTCAGCGTCACCGTATCCCCCTTGTCGAAGAAGCCGTAATCGTCAAAGTCGATGCTCCTGTTCTTATCCACACCCGGGTCCAGCGGCACGTCGAAGCTGGTGCCGTTCACTACCTGGTCGTCGAACACGGAGTTGAGCCCCGGCAGGAAGCGGCTGTTGTTCGTGGCGGTGAAATAACGGACATAGTTGCCTCTTTCCGGCGGGTCCGTCACTTTCACCAGTATCCTGGCGCGGCCGGTATCGCTGCCGCCCGCGTTTTTCCACCACATGCTGTCCAGCCGCAGGCGTGGTTCAGGGATGGTGGTCACGGCATGCAGCACTTTCCCTTCCGCTTCGATCCGCAGGGTGTAGCTTTTGCCTGCTTCGCCCACGAAGGCCGTTTGCAGGCTGGCCGTGTCTATCGTATAGAAATGCAGGGCCACGCCGCCGGTGGTATCGGTGCTGTATTCACGCAGCTGGTGAGTACGGGCGCCGTTGCTGACGGTGATGGTTGCATTGTGCACGAAAGATTCGAGCAATTGCTGCGGGGTGATCCGGCTGAAGTAATTGAGGCTCCTGCTCAAACGCACCATGGGAAAACTTCCCTGTTCAATGATCCCTTCCACTACCAGGAGGTCTTCACTACGCTGCGGGTCAACTTTGATCTCTTTTTCACAGGCTGTTCCGGTTACTGTCAGAAAAACGAGTGTGAAGTATGCCTTTCGCATAAGTTTGCAAATATAAAGGGGTGAAAGGAAATATTCGAATCAGGAAGAAAGGTTTAGCATCTATATGACTCTATATTGGTATAGATGAACTTGATAGGTATAAAAAAAAAGCATCCCGCCACATTACATAGGGCGGGATGCTTTTATCCCAGATTCGAAGATATAAGATAGTAGTATTAAACCAATTAACCCAGATAGGATTTCAGTGCGCCGCTGTAGCGGGCTTTTTGCAGCCTTTTAATGGCCCTTTCCTTGATTTGGCGGATACGTTCCTTCGTCAAATCATACTTTTGTCCTATTTGTTCAATTGTCGCGCCGTTTTCACCATCCAGACCAAAGTACGCATTCACAATTTCCGCTTCGCGGGGGCTCAGGGACTTGAGCACGCGGCGGATCTCCTCACGCAGCGAATCCTGCATCACATCATCATCCGTCACGTCGCCACCTTCCAGCAGATCGCCCATGGCCACATCTTCCGCTTCGTGCACGGGTGCATCGAGGCTCATATGGCGGGTATTGCTCTGGAAGATATTGTTGATCTCCGACTCGGACATTTCCAGGATCTCTGCCAGCTCTTCCGTGGAAGGCTCGCGCTCGTTCTCCTGCTCAAATGCCATGTAAGCTTTATTCGCTTTATTGTAAGTGCCGATTTT
>CBFHAF010000359.1:0-5479 GCA_965653435.1 uncultured Chitinophaga sp. | reverse complement strand
GAAGCAATCTCATCCGGGGTATGGAGGTAATCCAGTAACCCGAGGTTACCTGGCCGCGAGCTGCATTAATCCCGGCTATTCTGCGCAATGACGGGCTTTGCTGATTACAATGACTGCATTTGCTGGATAATGTTCGTTCATCCCTGTAAGGAGATTGCTTCGTCGCGGCCCAGGCACACAGCCCGCGCTGCTCCTCGCAATGACGGGGCTTTGCTTCACCCAAAAAGGGCTTGGCTTCCTGTAATGACCGGATGGGCTTTCCGGTCAACGATGGCTTTATCCATGTAAGAAAATTGCAGCATTGCACCGTTGCTCCTGCAATGACAGGCGCATTGTGCTTCTTAACGAGGTAACGGCTTTGCGTTCAACACCGCTGCGTTATTGAAAAATGACTCAGCATAAAAAAGGGTACAGACCTCTCAGCCTGTACCCTGCCCAATAATTCGTGTTATGCTTATACTTAAAGGAACTTCAGCACTTCTTCCCCGATCCTGTCCGTGCCGAGGATCTTATCCGCCGGGGTGCTGCTGTCCGCAATATCCCTCGTGCGCCAGCCTTCTTTCAGCACCTTGTCCACCGCGCCGATCACTGCTTCGGATTCCTCTTTCATGCCGAAGGAGATATCCAGCAGCAGGGCAGCTGAAAGGATAGATGCCAATGGGTTGGCCACGCCTTTGCCGGTGATGTCGTGCGCGGAACCGTGGATAGGCTCGTATACGCCGGTACCGTCTCCCACCGACGCTGAAGCCAGCATGCCCATGGAACCCGCGATCTGCGACGCTTCGTCCGTCAGGATGTCGCCAAACAGGTTGGCGGTCACCACCACGTCAAAACGGCGCGGGTCTTTGATCAGCAGCATGGCGGTTGCGTCCACGAACTGGTGCTCCACTTCCACGTCAGGGTATTCGGGGGCGATCTTCTGGATCACTTCCCGCCAGAGCCGCGAGGTTTCGATCACGTTCGCTTTATCTACGGAACAAAGTTTTTTACGGCGCGTACGCGCTGCTTCAAACGCTTTGCGGGCAATGCGCTCTACTTCGTAGCGGCTGTACTCCGCGATGTCGTAAGCAGTGTCCCCATTATTTTTGCGGCCTTTTTCACCGAAATAAATATCGCCGGTCAGTTCGCGGAAGAACAGGATGTCCGCTCCTTTCAGTATCTCAGGTTTGATGCTGGAAGCGCCCAGCAGCTCGTCGAACAGCTTGATGGGGCGAAGGTTGGCGTAAAGGCCCAGCTCTTTGCGCATTTTCAGCAGGCCCTGTTCAGGGCGCACTTTCGCGGAAGGATCGTTGTCGTATTTCGGGTGGCCCACGGCGCCGAACAGTACGGCGTCGCTTTTGCGCATTTTTTCCAGCGACTCGTCCGGCAGCGGGTTGCCGGTGGCTTCGATGGCCACATGGCCGATCAGCGCTTCGTCGTAGGTAAATGTATGCCCGAACTTCGCGGCGATCTTGTCCAGCACTTTTTTGCCGACCGCCGTTACTTCCTGCCCGATTCCGTCTCCCGGAACAATGAGGATATGTTTTGTTGCCATGATAATGTGGATGCTAATGAGTTCTTAGATGAGATTGAGCATTTTTTGCGTCGCTTTGATGGCGGACACGGTCTGATCGCTGTCCAGCCCGCGGGTTTTGAACTCGCGGTTATTGTAGCGCCAGGTGATGATGGTTTCGCAAAGCGCGTCGCTTTTGCCGCCGGGCGGAATGCGCACGGCATAGTCCGTCAGCACGGGCAATTCCTGCTTGCGGGCCTTGTAGATCTTTTTGAGCGCATTCACAAAAGCATCGTATTGCCCGTCGCCCTGCGAATGTTCTTCATACAGCTCGCCTTTGACGGACATGCGCAACGTTACGGAAGGCTTGAGGTCTTTGGAATGGGTGAGCACGTAGTTCTCTATTTTCACTTTCTCCTCGATGGTATTGCTGTCCAGAATATCGGAGATGATGTAGGGAAGGTCCGCCTGCGTTACCACTTCTTTTTTGTCGCCCAGCTCTATGATGCGTTGGGTGACCTTTTTGAGATCGGGCTCAGACAGCTGGATACCCAGCTGCGCGAGGTTGTTCTCGATATTGGCCTTGCCGCTGGTTTTGCCGAGCGCGTATTTGCGCTGGCGGCCGAAACGTTCCGGCATCAGGTCGCTGAAATAGAGCTTGTTCTTTTTGTCGCCGTCCGCGTGAATGCCGGCCGTTTGGGTGAACACGTTCTCCCCTACCACCGGCTTGTTGGCCGGGATGCGGAAGCCGGAGAATGTTTCCACGAGCTTGCTTACGCTGTAAAGCGAGCTTTCCGCCACGCCGGTCCTGACATTGGGCAGAAAGTCGTTCATCACCGCAATGGCGCTCGCCAGCGGCGCGTTGCCCGCTCGTTCGCCCATGCCGTTGATGGTAAGGTGAATGCCGTGCGCGCCGGCTTTTAAGCCTTCCAGCACGTTGGCGGTGCCCAGGTCGTAATCATTGTGGGCGTGGAAATCGAAATGCAGTTTGGGATAACGCTGCACGGTTTCGGAAATGTATGCATATACTTCGGAGGGTATCAGCACGCCCAGGGTATCGGGCAGCATGATGCGCTTCACCGGCTGTGTTTGCAGGAAATCCAGGTACTGCCAAACGTACTCGCGGGAATGGCGCATGCCGTTGCTCCAGTCTTCCAGGTACACGTTGCATTCCAGCCCTTTTTTCTTCGCCAGGGCGATCACCGCGGCGATCTCCGCGAAATGCTGCTCGGGTTTCTTTTTGAGCTGGTGCGTGAGGTGGTTGAGCGAACCTTTGGTGAGCAGGTTCATCACTTTCGCGCCGGCTTTCTGCATCCATTGTACGGATACGTCGCCGTCCACGAAGGTGAGCACTTCCACTTTATGCAGCAGGCCTTTCTGTTTGGCCCACTTGGTAATTCCTTTTACGGCGGCAAATTCTCCGTCGGACACACGGGCCGAAGCGATCTCTATCCGGTCCACCTTCACTTCCGTAAGCAGCAGCTGCGCGATGGTCAGCTTTTCCAGGGGTGAAAAAGACACCCCGCTGGTTTGCTCACCGTCTCGCAGCGTGGTATCCATCACCTCGATATAACGCGGGGAATTTGACATAATCAGTAAAGGCTTTTTTCGGCAAACGCCTGTATCTCATCCTTCATGGCCTGGAGATAATCGATATCATCGAAGCCGTTCATCAGGTTGTGTTTTTTGTAGCTGTTGATGTCGAAAGACTCGCTTTCGCCGGTAGCTGCAATGGTAATGGTCTGCTTGTCCAGGTCCACGGTCAGTTCTGCTTTCGGGTCCGCTTCTATGGCGGTGAATATCTTATCCAGGAAAGCGGGGCTCACGGTTACCGGCAGGATGCCGATGTTCAGCGAGTTGTTCTTGAAGATGTCCGCAAAAAAGCTGGATACCACGCAACGGAAGCCGTAGTCGTAGATAGCCCAGGCAGCATGCTCGCGGCTGCTGCCGCTGCCGAAGTTCTTGCCTGCCACGAGGATCTTGCCGGAATAGATGGGATTGTTCAGCACGAAGTCTTTCTTCGGCGTATCGTCCCCGTTATACCGCCAGTCGCGGAAAAGGTTATCGCCAAACCCCTTGCGTTCTGTTGCTTTCAGGAAGCGGGCGGGGATGATCTGGTCTGTGTCCACATTTTCAATTGGCATAGGCACTGCCGTGCTCGTTAATACCGTGAATTTATCGTAAGCCATTGTATTTGCTGTTCGCGTCTTTTTTTGAATGATCAGAATTAAGCCATAAGAGTGCGTGGGTCGGTCACCACACCAGTTACCGCTGCTGCGGCCGCTACCAGCGGGCTTGCCAGCATGGTGCGGGAGCCGGGGCCCTGCCTTCCTTCGAAGTTGCGGTTGCTGGTGCTCACGGCGTATTTGCCCGCGGGCACTTTATCGTCGTTCATCGCCAGGCAGGCGGAACAACCGGGCTGGCGCAGCTGGAAGCCGGCTTCTGTGAGGATGTCCAGTATGCCTTCTTCTTTGATCTGCTGCTCCACGATGTGCGAGCCGGGAACGATCCAGGCGGTCACGTGCTCGGCCTTTTTACGGCCTTTCACGATGGCAGCGAACGCGCGGAAGTCTTCGATGCGCCCGTTGGTGCAGCTGCCGATGAATACGTAATCCACTTTTTTGCCCAGCATCGGCTCTTCTTCGGCAAACCCCATGTATTGCAGGGATTTTTCGTAGCTGGCTTTGCTGCCGCCTGCTTCCGCGGCGGGGATGTGCTGGGTGATGCCCATGCCCATACCGGGATTGGTGCCGTAGGTGATCATCGGCTCGATGTCTTCGGCGTTGTATACATATTCTTTGTCGAAAGTTGCGCCTTCGTCTGTTCTGAGGGTTTTCCAGTAAGCGAGCGCCTTGTCCCAGGCTGCGCCCTGCGGGGCTTTCTCGCGGCCTTTGATATAGGCGAAAGTGGTTTCGTCCGGCGCAATGATGCCGCCGCGCGCACCCATTTCGATGCTCATGTTGCAGACTGTCATGCGGCCTTCCATGCTCATGTTCTCAAACACTTCGCCGGCGTACTCCACAAAATAACCGGTAGCGCCCGCCGCGGTAAGACGGGAGATGATGTAAAGGGTCACGTCTTTGGGCGTAACGCCTTTGCCCAGCTTGCCGTTCACTTTGATGCGCATCTTTTTCGGCTTGGGCTGCATAATGCATTGTGAAGACAGCACCATTTCCACTTCGGACGTGCCGATCCCGAAAGCGATCGCACCAAATGCGCCATGGGTGGAGGTATGAGAGTCACCGCATACGATGGTCATACCCGGCAGGGTGATGCCGTTCTCCGGCCCCACTACGTGCACGATGCCGTTCTTCGGGTTACCGAGGCCCCAGTGGGAAATGCCGTATTTGGAGGTATTGGTTTCCAGGGCCTTCAGCTGGTTGGCGGAAAGCGGGTCCTGTACTGGTAAATGCTGGTTGATGGTAGGCGTGTTATGGTCTGCCGTGGCAAATGTCTTTTCAGGGAACATCACTTTCACACCGCGGTTTTCCAATCCCAGGAAGGCAACCGGGCTGGTCACCTCGTGAATAAAATGCCGGTCGATAAAGAATACATCAGGTCCGTCTTCAATTTTCCTGACTACATGCGAATCCCATACTTTGTCAAATAAGGTAGCGGGTACTTGGCTCATTTTGTATATTTTAAAACGTAACCCCTAAATTCTTAAATTTTATCCAGATTTTATGCATTTTATATGGACTTCTTCTAATAATGGGTAAAAAAATATGTATGGAGCATAATCCTTATTTTTCTATCTATTTGATTATCAGCATAAATTAAAAATATATCACTTATAACTCTAAGGGAAACACCAAACAACCGTAATCGGGAAAAGCATAATTTTATATGCATCATTGCATTACTCCTTACCTTATGAATAGAAACCCACTGATATGTTTCCCTGTTCTCCTGGTGTTCCTCTTCCTGGCATCCTGCCGTGGCGAATGCGATGGAAGATCAATAAATGTAAGTATATGCGCTACTCAT
>CBFHAF010000358.1:0-5481 GCA_965653435.1 uncultured Chitinophaga sp. | reverse complement strand
GAAAACACGGTTGAAGATCCCGCTGCTTTTCGGTTACGATGTGATCCACGGGCATAAGACCATTTTCCCCATTCCCCTCGGCGAAGCCTGCACCTGGGACCTCGGCCAGATGGAAAGAAGCGCGAGGATCGCGGCGGAAGAGGCCAGTGCAGACGGTTTGCACTGGACCTATTCGCCCATGGTCGATATTGCCCGTGACCCGCGCTGGGGGCGGGTAGCCGAAGGCACCGGGGAAGACACCTGGCTGGGCGTGCAGATCGCCAAAGCCAAGGTGCGCGGCTACCAGGGCACGGACCTCTCCGCTCCAAATACGCTGCTGGCCTGCGTGAAACACTTTGCGCTATACGGCGCCATCGAAGCCGGCAGGGATTATAATACGGTGGACATGAGCCGCCGCCAGATGTACCAGTTCTATCTTCCCCCATATAAAGCCGCCGTGGATGCCGGCGTAGCTTCCGTTATGACTTCTTTCAACGAAGTGGACGGCATTCCCGCCACAGGCAATAAATGGCTGCTGACCGACCTGCTGCGGAAGGAATGGGGGTTCAAAGGTTTTATCGTAACGGATTATACGTCCATCAACGAAATGATCAACCACGGGATCGTAAAGAATGAATACGAAGCGGGCGAGCTTGCCCTGAAAGCCGGTGTGGACATGGATATGCAGGGCAGCGTGTATGCCACGCAGCTGAAAAAGCTGGTGGCGGACAAGAAGATCAGCATCCAAACCATAGACCAGGCTGTGTACCGTGTGCTGGAAGCCAAATACAAGCTGGGGCTGTTCAAAGACCCTTACCGCTACAATGATTCCGTTAAGGCGAAAGAGGTGATCATGAGCCCGGAGAAACTGAAAGCCGCCCGTGAAATAGCACAGCGTTCCATTGTATTGCTGAAGAACGAAGGCGGCATCCTTCCGCTGAAGCCGCAAGGAAATATAGCACTGATTGGCCCGCTGGGCGATTCGCAGAAAGACCTGATCGGCAACTGGTCCGCCGCCGGTGACTTTAAAAAAGCCGTTACTCTTTTACAAGGCCTCAAAGCAAAGAACCTGAACGTTACGTATGCACAGGGCGCAAATGTGACGGACGACAGCGTGCTGCTGGGCAAGCTGAATATCCCGGCAGGCAACTCCGCGGCAATGGAGAAAGAAGCGCTGGACCTCGCGCAGCGGTCGGACCTGGTGATACTGGCACTGGGCGAAAGCCAGGGCATGAGCGGGGAAGCCGCCAGCCGGTCGGACATTGGTATTCCCGCCAGCCAGAAACGCCTGATGGAAGCCGTATTGCGCACCGGCAAACCCGTTGTGCTGGTATTGATGAACGGCCGCCCGCTGACGCTGGAATGGGAAGACCAGCACGTGCCCGCCATTCTCGAAACATGGTTCCTTGGCACCGAGGCCGGCAATGCGATTGCAGACGTGCTGCTCGGGGAATATAATCCTTCCGGCAAGCTCACCATGACTTTCCCCCGCAATACCGGGCAGATACCCATCTATTACAACCGCAAAAATACCGGCCGCCCCCTGGACCCGAACAACAAATACACTTCCAAATACCTGGACGTGAGCAACGAACCGCTTTATCCCTTCGGTTACGGTCTCAGCTATACGAAATTTGCATACGGCGATATCCGCATCAGCAAGAATTCGATCCGTGAAGCTGAGAAATTAAATGTGAGCGTAACTGTTTCCAACGAAGGGAACTATGACGGCGAAGAAGTGGTGCAGCTCTACATCCGCGATGTGACGGCCAGTGTGAACCGGCCCTTAAAGGAGCTGAAGGGTTTTCAAAAGATATTCCTCAAAAAGGGTATGAAGCAGGAGGTGGTGTTCACCATCAGTACGGAAGACCTGAAGTTCTACGACCGCAATATGCAATACACATGGGAGCCGGGAGAATTCAGGGTACAGGTGGGGCCTAACAGCCGTGATGTGAAAGAGGCAATGTTTACTGTGATCAAATAGCATACTGTCAATGTTGGCTTGGGAAGGCCACTCCCGCGAACCTGTCATCCCGGGCCCCGTCATTGCGGGAAGCAGCAGAGTTAATGCGGGTGGGGCGACGAAGCAATCTCCCGCATTGACTTGGAATGACCCGATATGGGGAGAGATTGCTTCGTCGCGGCTCCTGCACACTCCCCCCGCGGCTCCTCGCAATGACGGGTACTCCGCAACGACGGATTCTTCCCAATAACGGGCCTTCCCCAATGATCAATACAATAACTTCCTCAGCAATTCCGGCTGCACGATCCTGATGCGGGTGCCCTGCATCTCGATGAGCTTTTCCGATTTGAAATCACTCAGCGTCCGTATCAGCGATTCAGTGGCGGTGCCAACGAACCGCGCAATATCGTCGCGGGAAAGCTCTATCAGAGCATCGGGCTGCTGTTCCAGGTGAAGCTTGTCGTGGATGGCCAGCAGGCCGTTAGCTACGCGTTTGCGCAATGAATCGTACGCCAGTTGCAGCAGGCGGTCTTCTTTTTCCCTCACTTCGGTGGCAATGCGCTTGATGAAAGTGCGCGCCACGCTGATATCGTTCAGCAGCTGTTCGAGGAACACTTCTTTGGGTATCTGCACCAGCTCGGTATTGTCGAGCGCTTCGGCGTTCTCTTCGTAGGGATGGTCTTCCAGGAGCGGAACGTAGCCGAAGTAATCGCCGGCGCTGAAGAGATTGGTGATGTATTCTTTACCGTCGTCGTTCATGCGGTAGGCCTTTACTTTGCCGCTTTTCACATAGTAGAGGAACTGCGGGTGCTTGCCTTCGCGGTAAACGGATTGTTTTTTGGAGAAGGGCATCACATCGTAAGCATCCAGGTTCAGCTGGAGAAGGCCGGAGGCCTGCCAGTCCTGCAGCATGGTGCCGATAGACTGTGTTTGCGAAGCGGCGAATTTTTCCTGGAGGAACTGCTGTTTTTTCAGCCGCGTTTCAACAGCTGTAAGCAATTCCACGTCTTCGAAAGGTTTTGTGATATAATCGTCAGCGCCCATTTCCATGCCTTTCCTGAAGTCGCTGCGGTCGGTTTTGGCGGTCACGAAAATGAAGGGGATATGTTCTGTTTCCGGGTATTTCCGGAGCATGTGCAATACGCCGTAACCGTCGAGCTCGGGCATCATGATGTCGCACACGATGAGATCAGGCTGTTTTTCCCGCGCCATTTCTATGGCCTGTTTGCCGTTTTCCGCTTCCAGCGCGTTGTAACCCGCCAGCGTGAGTATTTCCGCAACGTTCTCGCGGATGCCGGGGTGATCGTCTACTACCAGGATAGTGGCTGTCATTTGGTCTGAAGGTTTGGAAAGTTGATAATGATCTTGGTGCCTTTGTTGAGCTCGCTTTCAACTGTGATGCGGCCGTGAAGCATGTCCACATACCGTTTCACGATATGCAGCCCGAGCCCCGTGCCCTGTATGTTGGTCACGTTGCGGCCGCGGAAAAAGCTGCTGAACAGGTAAGCCTTGTCTTCTTCGGGAATGCCCATTCCATGGTCTTGCACAATAGCATGGATGTGCCCGTCCTGCTCCCAGACCTTCCAGTGAATGGCTGTTCCTTCGGGGGAGAATTTAGAGGCGTTGGTGAGCAGGTTCACGAAAATATGTTTCAGCAACCGTTTGTCAGACACTACCTGCAGTTCCGCCTGAACGTCCGCATCCAGCACCTGTCCGGGTTTCAGGAGGCCCTGCACTTCTTCCGCCGTTTCGTGGGAGAAGTTGTACATGGAAATGTTTTCCGGGTGTACATGTATCTTCCCTTCCTCGATGCGCCCGAGTGAAAGGAAGTCTTCCAGCAGCTCGTTCAGGTGGATCACGGAATCCCTGATCTTCTGCACGTGCTTTTCACGGCGGGGCTGATCCTCAGACGAGGGGTATTTGCCGATCAGCGCGGCGGAGGAGAGTATGGCACTCAGCGGCGTCCTGAACTCATGCGAGGCCATGGACACGAAGCGGGATTTGATCTCGCTCAGCTCTTTTTCTTTTTCCAGCGCATCTTTCAGCTCTGCCTGCGAGGAGGCAAGATGTGAAAGCGCCAGTTCGAGGTTGGCGGTTCTTTTCTCCACTTCCTTTTCCAGCGCCTGGTTCAGCTCCTGCATGGTGCGGTACAGCCTTTTCAGGAACAGTACCAGCAGGGTGGAGCTGATCACGAGGATGAGGGAGAAAAAGTGCTCTATGAATACTTCCGCGAGGTTCGGGTTTTTATGGGGCATGCAGGCGATCACCACCACCAGTATGGTACAGGCGATGCCCATAAAACGGGTAGGCGCATCCTTTTTGATGAAAATGGTCAGCAGGATGGCCGTGATGAGGCCGCCGTCGAAGAAGTTGTAATCGGGCCGCCACATCAGCAGGCATGCCGTTACCAGCATGATAAAGATGGAAATAACAAGTGTCTGCCGCTGGCCGAAATGGAACATGGTATTCGTTTGCGTTAAAGACAAAGATAACGCATGCGGCCCTATCTGTAGGCAGACATGACGAAAGTCACAATTACAGACGGGTCTTTCAGGCTGTGGGGATGATGTTTCCCGCCCGGCTTGCGGATCACCTGTATTTTCCCGCCTGCGGCCAGTACTTTCTGCTCAAACAGGTCGGTATTTTCTTCGATGGGCACGGCTTCGTCCGCATCGCCGCAGATGTGCAGCATAGGATAGCCGCCTTTGACGATCGCAGGCACCATATCCAGCGGGTTGCCTGTGAACCGGCGGGCTTCTTCTTCGGTCTTATACCCGAAATCCTTTTTGAATATTTCCCATTCCCCGGCGCTGCCGGGCCCTTTGCCTTCGCCCAGCGGCCAGCTGCGGATATTCAGCACGGGAGCGTCGGCATACACGCAGGCTACGCGCTCAGGGTAGCGTACGGCCCAGCGGTAAGCATAAAAGCCGCCGCGGCTCATGCCGAACATGGCTGCTTTCGGATGAAGGCCGGCCTTGCGCAATTGCTGGTAGAAGCGGTCCCAGATGCCGAGCGCTTCGTCGTTGGCGAACATTTCCGCCACATCGCAGAATACGACATGATAACCCAGCGCCAGCAACGCACTGTCCGCCTGCGGTTCATGTCCCCAGAAACGGGAGCGCCATACCCATGGCTTACCTTCGGCGGGCGCTGTGTTTGGCACCACCACGCAGGCTTTGCGGCCTTCAAAACGGCCCTCGTAACAGGTGAAGCCGTGAAAATCGGTCACGGAATCGAGGAAAGGCAAGGGATTTTTTCTCTCTTGCGCATGAAGGGCGCTTGCGGCCAGGAGGCATAAATACAGTAGTATCCGTTTCATAAAAGTAAAGTACAATAATTCTTTTCTTTTTGAAAACGGAGCGGGGCTGTCTGCTTATTCAAAGCCCCATCGCAAACGTAGTATTATCCGCATACACCACCCAGTCGAACAGCTCGCCCAGCTTCACCGGTTCCGGGGTGAACTGCTCTGAGTTAGCCACTGAGCCGATCATGCGGAACCGGCCTTCCAGCGGCAGGGTATGCGTGGAGAAAAAGAATAA
>CBFHAF010000357.1:0-5482 GCA_965653435.1 uncultured Chitinophaga sp. | reverse complement strand
TTCCCCGTGGTGACCGAAGATTTTGAAGAGCTGCGCGACTGCATGGACAAACTCCAGCTGAACGACGCCTCGCTTACCTACGAGCTGGAAACCTCCCAGGCCCTCGGTTTCGGTTTCCGCTGCGGCTTCCTCGGCATGCTGCACATGGAGATCATCCAGGAAAGGCTGGAACGCGAGTTCAACCAGACCGTGATCACCACCGTTCCGAACGTGGGCTTTAAAGCATACGACACCAAGGAAAAGCTGATCATTGTGAACAATCCCTCCGAAATGCCGGACCCCACCAAGCTGGAACGCATCGAGGAGCCCTGGATCCGCGCACAGATCATCACCAAACCTGAATATATCGGCAACATCATGACGCTTTGCCTCGGCAAACGCGGCGTGCTGCTGAACCAGAGCTACCTCACCACCACCCGCGTGGAGCTGATGTTCGAGCTGCCGCTCACGGAGATCGTGTTCGACTTCTACGACAAGCTCAAGAGCCAGACCCGCGGCTACGCCTCATTCGATTATTCGCCCATCGGTTTCCGCGACAGCGATATCGTAAAAATGGACATCCTGCTCAACGCCGAAAAAGTGGACGCGCTCAGCGCCCTGATCCACCGCAGCCGCGCGCAGGATTTCGGCCGCAAGCTTTGCGAAAAGCTGAAAGAGCTGCTGCCGCGCCAGCAATTCCTGATCGCCATCCAGGCCGCCATCGGCGCAAAGATCGTGGCCAGGGAAAATATCAGCGCCATGCGTAAGGACGTAACCGCCAAATGTTACGGCGGCGACATTTCCCGTAAGCGCAAGCTGCTGGAAAAACAGAAAGAAGGTAAAAAACGCATGCGCCAGATCGGCAACGTAGAAGTTCCGCAGGAAGCTTTCCTGGCGGTATTGAAACTGGACGACTAGTCGAAAGTTCGTCATTATGACGGCATTTTTTATCAGCCATGACCCATTCCCCGGAAAATATCATCTGCTCCTGGAGCGGCGGCAAAGACAGTTGTTTTGCTTTCATGCAGGCCGTGCAGCAGGGGCACCGGCCCGTTGCGCTGCTCAACATCCTGAACGAGAGCGGCCGCATTTCCCGTTCCCACGGCCTTCCGCCGGCTATCCTGCTGCAGCAGGCGGCGGCGCTGGGTCTTCCCATTCACCTGCAGCCCTCCACCTGGGCGGATTATGAGCAGCATTTCACCGCAACGCTCACCGGCATCAGGGAACAATACCAGGCCACCGCCGCCGTGTATGGCGATATAGACCTGCAGCCGCACCGCGACTGGGAAGAAAAGGTCTGCGCCGCGGCAGGGCTCCGCGCCCTGCTGCCCCTCTGGCTGCTGGACCGCAAGATGCTGGTATACCGCATGCTGGAACAGGGCATTAAATGCCGCATCGTTTCCTGCAACGAACAGCTGGGAGAAGATTTCCTGGGCCGCCTGCTGGACGATGTGCTGATCGCGGACCTGGAAGCGGCCGGGGTGGATGTCTGCGGGGAGAACGGGGAATTCCATACCGTGGTAACGGACTGCCCGCTGTTCAGCGTGCCGGTGAACCTGCCTGCTTACCGCCGGGTGAAACATGAACAGTACTGGTTCCTCGGCTGGCAGGAAGCGTAAGTTCGGAAGAAACGAAATAAAAAAGGATGACAGGTAACTGTCATCCTTTTTGTTTGTATCGGATACTTAAGGCGTACTAAGCGTATTGTTCGTCCTGCTCCTTGATGAATACAGGTTTCAGCAGTGCGTAAGCCCCGAAGAGAACGCCGCTGTAAAATACGTGCCCCATGATCGTGTTAAGGAAGAAGCTGCCGAACAGGTCGTTGCGGAAGAACGGCACAGCCGCCCAGTAGCAGCTCAGCAGGCCGCTCAGTGTGTGCGGGTACATGTCGCGGAAGAGCCAGGTGCCGAAGTTGGACACCAGGTAGAACACCAGCCCTGAAGCAATGGCCGCCAGGAAAATGTTCCCTGCGTTCGCCTTGCGGATCCGCGTGCCGATGAACGTGATGAGGATGAACGCGCCGTAAACGAAGAACATCTCGCCGCCGTAAAAGCCCTGGATGGAAGTGAACAGCTGGAAGAACAGGTCGCTCAGGAACAGCGCCAGGATAGGCACGGCATAAGCATACTTTTTGTCTTTCAGCACCACGCCGGCAAACAACGCGCCTGCGCCCATGGCTGTAAAGTTATAGATCAGGAGATGGTTCGTGATCAAACGGCCCAGAACGGTGAGGAATATCAGCCCGCCGATCAGTAAAACCTTGGATAATGTTTCTTTCTTCATATTCGCAAACATTTGCTTTAGCAATACAAATATAATCAATTAAGGGATAGAAGCTTTAAAGATCACCAGTTCAGCATCAGCTGTAATGGTATAGGCCTCGCCGTAAGCCGCGAAAACCGTAACGCCCCGTGAAAGGGAAAGTTCCGCCGAGCCTTTGGCCTTGCCCTGCCCGCTTTGCACGATCCATATTTCGGGAGCGGCGGCGGTATGGGAATAGGTTTCCCCGGTCTTCAGCAGAATGGTGCTGATCACGAAGTCCGGCGCCGGCGTAGGGTAGATCCTCTCTTTGCCTCCATGCAGGGGCTCGCCTTTCAGGATATTCGGGTGAACGGCCTCAAAACGGGTGTGCTTCAGCAGTTCGGCCACGTCGATATGTTTGGGCGTAAGGCCGCCGCGCAGCACATTGTCGGAATTGGCCATCAGCTCCGCGTTCTGGCCTTCGAGATAGGCATGGGGAATGCCGGCGTCCTGGAACACGGCTTCTCCCGGTGACACATATACGATGTTGAAAAAATAGATGGAGAAAATCCCCCTGTCCAGCCGGTTCATGCCTTCAGGGTCGTTGGCGATTGCGCGGGCGGCCCAGAATGCCGGATCCTTCTTTTGCAGGGCGCCGGCCTGGTATGGCGGCAGCACGCGCTCCGCCAGCGGGCGCAGCATCGCGTTCACTTCTTCCTGCGGCATTTCCATAACGGTTTTGTAAAGACCGAAATAACCTTCCTTTTCGTATATCCCGGCCAGTGAGCGCAGCTCGGGGACTTCCTGCAATACTTTCCGGAGCTTGTCTTCAGGTAAAAAACCATGCAGCAGCCAGAATTCGCTGAGCGCCACCATGATCTCCGGCTTATGGTTGGCGTCTTTATAATTGCGGTGCGGCGCGTTGAGGGGAATGCCTTCCGCATTTTCGCGCGCAAATCCTTTCTCGGCCTCGGCTTTGGTAGGGTGCACCTGGATAGAGAGCATGTCCTTCACATCGAGAATCTTAAACAGGTATGGCAGTTCCCCGAAGCGGTCCGCCGCTTTCTGGCCGAGCACGGCAGCGGGGTTGGCGGCGATATATTCGTTGAGCGGCAGGGGGGAAGCGGTTTCCAGCTGCGATGGCGCGCTCTGGTGGGCGCCCATCCAGTATTCCGCGCAGGGCTTGTCCGTCACCGGCTGGCCCAGCAGTTCCGGGATGTATTTGAATCCGCCCCAGGCATAATGTTGTACTTTTCCTTTGAGATAGAATAATTTCGGGTCAGGCATTTTTTCTATTGTTGAGCTGTAAAAATATATAAATAGGATGGCTTCTCATCATACGCTGGGTAAAAAGGGGGAGGAGATCGCGGCGGATTTCCTGAGGGGCAAACAATACTCCATCCTGCACACTAACTGGCGGTCCGGCAGAAAAGAAATAGACATCATCGCCATGCAGGGGCAAACGCTTGTGTTCGTGGAAGTGAAAACACGCAGCGGCCAGCTGTTCGGTATGCCGGAAGAAGCCGTGAACCGCCCCAAGGAAGAACACCTGCGGAAGGTAGCGGAATATTATCTTGAACACTTTATGCCGCATGCGGAGGAAGTGCGCTTCGACATCGTTGCCATTACATTAACAGGCAATAACCCCATGGAAATCATTCATCTCGAAGATGTGTTCTGAACGCTTACAGGTTGGTTAACACCGAGTTAACAAAATCCACATATAACAGGATTTAAATAGTTGTATATTTGACCATCCAATCTTTTAGCCACCTCCTGTAGAGAACCGGAATCAACCTATAAAAGGTTCTTTATGAGTTACTGGAGCTTACTTTTTTTCATCCATATGAATGTTACTGATGCGCAGCAGCTGCCCTCCGGCAAGGGGCAGGTACGCATACAGGTACCCTCCCTCGAATTTCAGCAGGGAACGGTGCAATGCACCATTTACGACGCACAACAGGCGCCTGTGAGAATGATACCGCTGGAGGCAGGGCACATACGCGGCGTATACACTTTACAGTTAGCCACCCTTCCCGCCGGGAAATATACGGTGCAGGTAAAAGGGAAGACGCTGGATGTGAAACTGGAACAATAACTTATTTAATATAGAGTCATCCCCCCAAACATAGATCCCCCGAAGCATTTCGGGGGACTTTGTATTTTTAGGCGGCCTTCTTACTTTTAACCTATGACTCACACGGGAACCATCCATAAGACCATCCATATCAAAGCGCCCGTTCTCAGGGTCTGGGCCACGCTCACCGAGCCCGCCCTCATGAAGCAGTGGATGATCGATTCGGAGATCGACATCGTTTCGGAATGGAAAACCGGCGGCCCGCTCGTTATCCGCGGTAACCTTCACGGCCTGCCCTTCGAGAACAGGGGCACTATCCTGCAGTTTGAGCCGGGTAAAGTGCTGCAATACACGCATTGGAGCACACTGTCGGAACATGAGGACGTTCCGGAGAACTATTCCACGATCACCTTCGGCCTCAGCCCTGAACAGGACGGCACGATGCTCGCCTTCACCCAGAGCGGGTTCGCGACGGAGGTGATCTACCTGCATTTTAATTTTTACTGGAATACCGCGCTGGACCTGGTGAGGCGGCTGAATGAAAACTAATACCCGTCTACCAGCACTTCGTACAGCTTTACTTTCAGCTCTTCCAGCGACACGTTCTGCGTGAGCTGGCCGTCCTGCGCATAAGAAATAGTGGCCCTTTCTTCAGACACCACGATAGCCAGGTTGTCGCTATGCTCCGTAATGCCTACGGCCGAGCGGTGCCGCATGCCGATGCGCGTGGGCAGGTTGGGGTTTTCGGACATGGGGAGTATCACCTTCGCTGCCAGTATCTTGTTGCCTACGATGATCAGCGCGCCGTCGTGCAGCGGGCTGTTCTTTTCAAAGATGCTTTCTATCAGCTTCGCGCTCACATTGCCGTCTATCGCGATGCTCGAAGCACTGTCGAACTTCACGCGGTAAGTAGTGGCGATCACGATGAGCGCGCCGGTCTGGCTCGCCACCATGTGGCTCACGGCGGTGATCACTTCGTTGATGATATGTTCTTCTTCCTTGTAGCTTTTAAAACGGTCGGGCAGGAACAGCTTGGTGAGGAAGCTGTCCTTGCTCAGGGGCGTCTTTTTCCCCAGCACCAGCAGGAACTTGCGGATCTCGGGCTGAAAGATGATGATGATCGCTATAAGGCCTACGTTGATGAAGTTCTCCAGGATATTGGTGAGGATGGGCATCTGCAGGGAG
>CBFHAF010000356.1:0-5493 GCA_965653435.1 uncultured Chitinophaga sp. | reverse complement strand
AAATTAAAACCAAATGATATTTATCACGAAAAAGCCCTATTCTAAGCGGCGCATCATCCAGTTATCTACGAGATTAAACAAGTGCTGGGGGAGAAAAGTTCGCCATTTAGGCTCGTCGAGGAGGTTTACGTAGTGCTCGAGGCGGGAACGCTCAAATTCCTGCCGCGTTTGTACAGGGAGGTTCAGCAGCACGATCCAGCCGCCTTCGTCACGGATGTCGTCCCACCATTCTTCATAATAACAATCGTCTGAGGAATAATAGTTCAGCACATTCTCGCCGATGAGGACAAATTTATAAATGCCCTGGGCGATGAGCACATCGATGATGTCCCTTTTCAGGGTCATGATGTTGTTTTCCACGGCATCGTTCCACTCGCCGATCAGCTCAATGATCGCGTAATTGAACTGGTAATCGGCGAAAAGGATCTTCATATAAAGATTGGGAGCGCCGAAGTCATCCCACTGGGGATGAATGTAGTAGTTATAGACCGTATTGGTAAATTCGAACTCGCTATATTCACGCCCATAGAACGGCGACAGCTCATCTTCTTCAGCCGTATACAGGTGCCGCCAGTTATAGAATGGTTCTATCTCATGCATGACGGCAATTTAATAATTTTTTACTTCCGGCTTTCCACCGCTTTCTTCACGCTGCCAAATTCCAGCAGCAGTTCTTTGGCGGCGCTGTAGTCCGTAAGCTGCAGCTGCTCCATCACCATTTTCACGCCCCTGTCCACCAGCTTGTCGTTGCTCAGCTGCATGTTCACCATTTTGTTATCTTCCACCCTTCCCAGCTGGATCATAACGGTGGTGGAGATCATGTTGAGCACGAGTTTCTGCGCGGTGCCGCTTTTCATGCGGGTGCTGCCCGTTACGAATTCGGGGCCTACCACTACTTCAACGGGGAAATCGGCATGTTCGGAAACAGGCGCCCCGGGGTTACAGCTGATGCTGCCGGTGGTAATGCCGTTGGCCCTGCAGGCCTGCAATGCGCCGATCACGTAGGGGGTGGTGCCGCTGGCGGCAATGCCCACCACTACGTCTTTATCGCTGATGTTCCACTGCTGGAGGTCGCGCCAGCCCTGCTCGCGGTCGTCTTCCGCGTTTTCAACGGCGCGGCGGATTGCGGAGTCGCCGCCTGCAATAAGGCCTACCACGAGCCCCTGGGGCACGCCGTAGGTAGGCGGGCACTCTGAAGCGTCCAGTATGCCAAGGCGGCCGCTGGTACCGGCGCCCATATAGAACAGGCGGCCGCCGGCCAGCATTTTATCGGCAATGGCTGCCGTGAGTTTCGTGATCTGGGGAATAGCCTTTTCTACGGCGTCGGGAACGGTCTTGTCTTCCTTATTGATGTTGGTCAGCACTTCCTGCACGGTCATCTGCTCGAGGTGACGGTAATGGCTTGCTTGTTCGGTTACTTTGGTAAATGCCATATCGGAGATTTATTCAATTGTCTTCATGAAAAACGGTCAGCCCGTCCATCGGGTTGCGGAGTATCCTGCCCAGCTGCAGTTCGTATAGCTGGCAAAGCTCTTCGATGATATCCCTGAAATGCCATGCCACGCTGCCGGTGAAATGGAGGGGAGCGGTCCAGCTTTCGCTGTATTTATAAATATGGTTGAAAAAGAATTCGTTCAGGCCGTCTTCCAGTATATTCTCGATCATATAATGCCCGCGGTTCTCCGCCAGGAAAGGCGTGAAAGACGCCAGGTAACGGTTGGGCAGGGGCTGGCGGTAAACGTTGTCGAGTATCTGGTCTTTATTGACGCTGAACTTCTGGTCGAACCGGAAACGCATTTCATCGTCGAAGGTCTGGTAGAGATAGTACTGCAGCACTTTCCTGCCGAGGAAAGCCCCGCTGCCTTCGTCTCCCAGGATGAAACCCAGGCCCGGATTGTTCTTTACGATCTCGTTCCCGTCGTAAAAACAGGAATTGGAACCGGTGCCCAGGATGCTGGCCACACCGGGCTCACGGCCGCAAAGGGCGCGGGCGGCGGCCATCAGGTCCGTGTTCACCGATATTTTTGCTTTTGGCCATACGGCGTGCAGGGCCTTGTGCACCAGTTTAACATTCTGCTCCGCAGAACAGCCGGTACCGTAATAGAACAGCTCATCCGGCGCCTGGCCGCCCAGTTGCGGCAGCAGTTCCTCCCTTATCAGCTCTTCCATCTGAACGCTGGTCTGAAAATAAGGGCTGATGCCCTGCGTGTTGTAAGTGCTGCGCAACTTACCGTCCATCAGGCACCATTCCGTTTTCGTGGACCCGCTATCCGCTACCAGCTTAACTTTCGAAGCCATATCCGATCGTTTATGAAATTAAAGTTTAGATGTAGATGTTTTGCTTATGAATATGTTATTTTTGTTCACAAGTTAAGCAAAAGGGTCATTCCCGTCAACGTTTTAAATATTCATATGTCGGATAACAGGAAGTTAAAAGTGTTTCTGCCGTTGTTATTTGCCCTGGTCCTGGCGCTGGGCATGTACCTCGGGCATAAGATGCCCCAAACCCGCAACAGCGATTCCCGTGCATTTTTCAGGAACAACAAAGGTACCATCCAGGAAGTAATGGACCTGCTGAAGTATAATTATGTGGACACGCTGGATGTTGCCACCGCGCAGGAAGAAGCCATAGAAGGCCTTCTCTCCCACCTGGACCCGCATTCCGTGTATATTCCCCCAGCCGATGTGCAGGAAGTGAATGAGGACCTGGACGGCAATTTTGAAGGCATCGGCGTAGAATTCAATATCATCCGCGATACTGTTAACATCGTGAACGTTATCGCCGGCGGGCCTTCAGACGCTGCCGGCCTTCTTACAGGCGATAAGATCCTCCGTGTGAACGATTCCATCGTGGTAACGGGGAAAGAGATCTCCAACGAAAGGATCCGCAAGCTGCTCCGCGGCCCCCGCAACTCTACCGTAAGGGCCACCATGCTGCGCGGCAGCAAGGAGATCGGCGTCACCATCAAACGCGGGCTGATACCGCTGAACAGCGTGGATGCCAGCTACATGGCGGCTCCCGGCGTGGGCTATATCAAGATCAGCAAGTTTGCCGCCACTACCTATACCGAGTTCATGGAAGCTACCCGCAAGCTGCAAAAGCTGGGCATGCAAAAGCTCATCATCGACCTCCGCCAGAACGGCGGCGGCCTGCTGGATGCAGCCACCCGCCTGGCAGACGAGCTGCTGGACGGCAATAAACTCATCGTATACACGCAGGGGAAAAACTCTCCCCGGCAGGATTACAACTGCACCCGCCCCGGCGTGTTCGAAAAAGGACCGCTCGCCATCCTCGTGGACGAAGGCTCCGCTTCCGCCAGCGAAGTGCTGGCCGGCGCCGTGCAGGACTGGGACCGCGGCGAGATCATCGGGCGCCGCAGCTTCGGCAAAGGCCTCGTGCAGGAACCGTTCGACCTGAACAACGGCGGCACCCTGCGCCTCACTATTGCCAGGTACTACCTGCCCAGCGGCCGCAGCATCCAGAAAAGTTATGAGAACGGCCGCGCCGCTTATGAAGAAGATATCGCCAACCGATATAACCACGGCGAATTCCTGAACCAGGACAGCATCCGGCCGGTAGACAGCTCCCTGAAATTCAAAACGCCCGCGGGTAAAGTAGTGTACGGCGGCGGCGGCATCATGCCGGACGTGTTCATGCCTTTCGATACCACCCGTTATTCGCAGTTGCTAACGGAGCTGTATACCCGGAACGTTTTCGGCAATTTCATTTATGAATATTATACCGCCAATTCAACATCGTTCAAACAATACAAAAGCGCGGAGGATTTTAATACCCGGTTCAGTGTGGACAATGCGCTCGTCAATTCCTTCCGTAATTTTGCCGGCAACCAGCAGGTAAAAACGGACAAGCTGAGCCCCGGCGACCTCAAAGAGATCACCCTGCGGCTGAAAGCGCTGCTGGCAAGGCAGTTGTGGAGAAGCGAAGGATATTATATGGTGATCAATCACGGGGATAAAGTGATCGGCCGTGCGGTGGGCGCGCTGGCGGATATGAAATAAATTACCCTGAATAAATTCAACAGGAACCTCCCGTTAACGCGGGAGGTTTTTTATTTCAGGCCGGTCTTCCAGCGGGTAGAACCAGGCGGCGGCAATGGCGGTGGTAAGGTACACGAGCACGATGAATATCCTCCCCCAGCCGAACGCTTCGAAAATATTAGCGGGATCTATCAGCGGAAAAACCACGAAAGTGAGCACCACGCTCAGCCCCACAGCTTTCACCATGGCGAGCCTTTTGATTTTCAGGCTGGTTTCTTTTTTGAAAGCCCGGTACCCCATCCAGGCGAAAAGCAGGAGGCCGGGCAGGCCGTACAGCACGGATACCAGCAGGGCAAGGATATACACGAAGCTGAAATTCCAGGACGCGTAAACGGACTGTTCATTCAGCTGCAAAAGGATGAGGATGATCAGTGGAGGAAGGCTTAAGCTGGTAAGCCACACCAGGATGATGTAGAGGGTCAGTCTGGACGAGAGCATAGGTATACGGTTATAAGTATATTCGGTTGCCCCAAATATACATATTCCCATAATTCAAAATATGACATCAACGGGTGATCAGCGTTTGCGGATGCGGGCGCGGTCTTCTTCGTAGTCGCGTTTCATGTCGCGCAGCTCCTGTTCCAACTCCCTGCGGGCCACGCGTTTGTCTTTATCTGTGGGGTAAGTTTTGTCTTCAAATTCTTTTGTACGCTGGAGGCGGCTTTTTTCATAGTCGGCTTTCAGGTCGGCCAGCGCTTCATCCAGCTGGATATCGGCCTGCACGTCATCCAGCTTTTTACGGAGCCCTTCCATTTTCCTTTCCATGGAGGCTGCGCTGGAAGGGTCTTTGATAACGGTCTTCACTGTTTCCATCATATCGAGTATAACGGTTCGGAGCTGGGCGCGGTTAGCAGGGGAAATTTCAGTGCCTTCGAAAGAAAGCTGGTCGGGGTTGAATTGGGAAAAAGCCTGCAGGAGGCTGTCGCGCGCGGAGGCCGGGAGCTGGGCAAGCCCCTGCAGGTCCGTGCCGGGAAAGCGGAAAACATAATCATCCCCCGTTGGTTGGGAAAAGGTATAAAGATGCGTCCCCGCGAGGAGAAGCAAGGTAGCCAGGAATTTTTTCATCAGACGGTCCGGTTTGCTGAGCCCTTAAAACAATTGCTGTGCCAAAGGCGGTTATGAATTCCTGAAAAAACGCAGGCATGATGTTAAAATTGCGGTCTGTGCAGGACAATAAAAAAGCGAAGGGTCCGGGAACAATAAAAAATCCCCCCGGCATGCCGGAGGGACCATATGGTTATCGCAAACCCTGAATTAGTGTTTGTGAGCGCTGTCAGCAGCAGGAGCTACGGTAGAATCAGCAGAAACTACGGTAGAGTCAGCAACTGTAGAGTCAGCTGCCGGGGGAGCTGCTTGCAGGGTAGTAGAATCAACGGTGGTAGTGGTAGAGTCAGTAGTGGCGGTAGAGCTGCTGTTGCAAGCAACGAACAGGCC
>CBFHAF010000355.1:0-5496 GCA_965653435.1 uncultured Chitinophaga sp. | reverse complement strand
ACCATCACGGCAAAAAGGTGTTGAGCTTGCGGGGCTGGTAGCCGAGGGGGAAAAAAAGCAGGCGCCAGCGCATGGCCCTTACCCAGTGGCTGAGGAAACCGAGCACGGCGGCGGGCGCCAATACCCAGTAGTTCGCCCTGCGGAGGGCGTCTTTGATCTCTTCCACCTGGGCGGGCGTGAGATTTTTGGTCACCAGCCAGATCAGCAAAATGCCAATTCCCAGAAAACCGATGAGCTGTAAAATGGTTTTGAGCAGTTTAGGCATTTGTCAGGGCTGATATAAGTGAACCAATCTATAATTTATTGCCTTCTTTCGGGAAGATGGCGATGGGTTTGAATTGTTTGGCCTCTTCAAAATCCATGGTGGCATAGGAGATGATGATCACCACATCGCCCACGGCTACCAGGCGGGCGGCCGGGCCGTTCATGCAGATCACCCCTGAGCCCCGTTTTCCTTTGATAACGTAAGTTTCCAGGCGTTCGCCGTTGTTTACGTTCACGACCTGCACTTTTTCATTTTCGATCAGGTTGGCCGCGTCCATCAGGTCTTCATCGATGGTGATGCTGCCTACGTAGTTCAGATTGGCTTCCGTAATAACCGCCCTGTGAATCTTGGATTTTAATACTTCGATCAACATATTTCTGGTGTAGTCCGCAAAGGTAGAGGAATTTTAATGAATACCGAGAACGGAGGGCAGTATTTATGAATATGTTATGACAGCCGGCCTGACCGCTTAATCAGTTACCATGTTATCGATCAGCCGTACCTCGCCCAGTTTCGCGGCGATCAGCATCACCATCCGGCCGGAGGGGAGCGGTTCGTTCAGCAGCTGCAGGTTGTCTGCATCGGCAATTTCGACATAATCGGGTTGAAAGCCGGCATCCTGCAATTGTTTCCATGCTTGTTGCCTGATGGTGTCAAATGGCAGCCGTTTGATATTCTCCTTCATATAAAGAAGGGTGCGGCTTACCTGTACCGCCGTCTGCCTTTCGGCAGGAGAAAGGCGCATATTCCGGCTGCTCATGGCCAAACCGTCGGTTTCGCGCAGGGTAGGGATTATGTGTAATTTTGCCGGAATTCCGGTTATTCCCAGTAACTTCTTGATTATCATGCATTGCTGGAAGTCTTTCTGCCCCATGAACAGGTCGTCGGGCTCCACGGCCTCCAGCAGCTTGTGAACGATGACGCCGACCCCCTGGAAATGGTTGGGGCGGTAGGCGCCCTCCAGTACGGTTTCGAGGTAACCGAAGCCATAGTGGCGATGTTGACCGTTAACACCCTCGGGGTACATCTCTTCCACGGATGGAAGAAAAAGTATATCTGTTCCCGCTGCGGTGAGGGCGAGGATGTCTTCTTTAATGGTGATGGGATATTTCTCGAAATCCTTCGGATCGTTGAATTGTGTAGGATTCACGAAAATGCTGCTGATCACAATATCACACTGCGTTTTAGCTGCATTGACCAGGGAAATGTGGCCCTGGTGCAGGGCGCCCATAGTGGGAGCGAAGCCGATCGTCTTTCCTGCCTTTTTTTCCTGCCTGAGCGCCTCCCGGAGATCCGCTACCCGTTTGAATAGATACATAAACCTTTGCTTAAAAGGATGTTAAAAGTGACAATTTGGCCCTTTTTACCTAAATTTTTCGTAGTTTTGCAAGCCAAATTAAAAATAACTGCATTAATAATCAGCAATAAATGTCCACAAAGAAAAGAATTCTTTTTATTGCCCAGGAAATGTCGCCCTATCTGGATCTGAGTGATTATGCGGCAATGGTCAATAAAATGGCGATCAAGTCTAATGAGGCCGGTCTTGAAGTGAGGGTTATCATGCCGAGGTTTGGGAACATCAATGAGCGCAGGCACCGGCTACACGAAGTAGTTAGGCTGTCCGGCATCAATATCGTGATCGACGGGGACGATTATCCCCTTATCATCAAGGTGGCGTCTTTGCCCAATGCAAGGCTCCAGGTTTATTTCCTGGATAACGAGGATTATTTCAAGCGGAAAGCTGTGTTTAATGACGACGACGGCACGTTTTACGACGATAACGCCGCCAGGATGGTATTTTTCTGCAAAGGAGCGCTTGAGACCGTTAAAAAATTCGGCTGGCCTCCGGACATTATTCATTGCAGCGGCTGGATGACCTCCCTCATCCCCGTTTACCTGAAAACCGCCTATAAAAAGGAACCGGTTTTCGCCCACTCCAAAACTGTGTTTTCCATGGAGCCCAACTCTTTCAAGGAGAAACTGGGCGCCACTTTCCTGAAAAAGGCCGTGATCAGCAACCAGATCAAGGAAAAAGACCTGGAACTTTACAAAGATGGGACCAACGCCGCCCTTAATAAAGGGGCTGCCAAATATGCCGATGCGGTAGTGCTTACCAGCGATAAAACAGACAAGAAGATCGTGGAAGAGCTGAAAGCTGAAAAAGGCAAGATCATTCTTCCTTATAAAAAGGAAAATGAAGACCTGGCAGATTACATCCAGCTTTATCACCAGCTGTTAGGCGCAAAATAAGACTGAGAATCAAAAAAATGAAAAGTTAAAACTGTAACGTGAATATCGTTTCCTGCGTTTAACTTTTTATTTTTAGTTTTTCTATTTAGTCAACAAACCGTTCAATTCAATTACGTGAAGATCAATTTCAGGAACCTGGGCTTTGCCGCTGCTTTTTTGACCGCACTTTATGCTTTTTCCGGTTGTAATGAAGCCACTGTACTCGGTAAGGACCTTATACCCGGTGCTGACAAGGTAGTGGTAAAAGATACGACCATCAACACCCTGATCACCCATAATATTGCCAACGTTGATTCCAGCATCTTCACCGGGCAGGATAATTTTGTCGGCGCGCTGGGCAGCTTCAGCGACCCGCTTTTCGGCAAGAGCCATGGCTTCCTGTACACCCAGGTGGGCCTTCCCAAAGCAGAGTTCACTTTCGAAGGCACCGGCTGGACGCTCGATTCCGTGGTGCTTTATATTGGTTGCGACACTGCCTGGTATGGCGAGAACGCCCCGCAGACCATGCGCGTGTTCAGGATGAACGAGCCCAATTTCAAGATCGATTCCAACTACCGCTATAACCGCCCGCTTTCTTATGACCAGGGTAAAGAGCTGGCCAGCCAGCAGGTGTACCCGGTATACCCGAAAGACTCCATCAATATTTACGGCACCAAACAGGCGCCCCAGCTGCGCATTAAGCTGAGCAGCGCTTTTGGCAACGAGCTGTTCCAGCAAAGGGCAGACGGTGCTTTTAAATCCGACTCCGCCTTCAATAAATGGCTGGGCGGCCTGGCCATTGTGCCGGATACGGTGAACGGCAAAACCATGCTGTTCCCCAACCTGAACACCGGCGATACGCGTATTGCGGTATATTATAAGAACTCTGAAAAAGATTCCATCATCGCCAACTTCCCCTTCGTTCCCAACCCGGGCGTAGGCGGCAGCGCGCATGCTAACTATTTCGCCCGCAACTACACCGGTACCGAAGTAGCGCAGAATATCAACACCAACAGGCCCGGCGGCGACAACCTGCTGTACCTCCAGGAAGCTCCCGGCATTTATGCCCAGATCCAGCTGCCTGAGATCGAGAATATCCCGAAAGCCGTGATCAATAAAGCTGAGCTGGTGATCACCGAGATCAACAGCGGCACGGCCGGCAGGGACGACCTGTTCTCCGAGCCGGACCGCCTTTTCCTGATGCGTTACATCACGCACGACAGCCTCGGGTTCATTATCGACTACGGCAATCCCCAACAGCCCGACCTGGCCTACTTTGGCGGTAATAAAACTGTCATCAGTGACCTTGGGCCTTTTAAAGTTGTTCAATATAAGTTTAATATTGCACGGCATTTACAGTTCATCCTGGACAAAAAACTGGAGAACTCTGTGCTGAAACTGGAAGCTTTATCGAGCCGTTACCCGATGGATATGAGGAGACTGAAAGCGGGCGGTGGCAACGCGACCCCTCCGGCTAATGTGAAGCTCAGGATCATTTATACTCAACTATAATCATAGAATCCAAACTTTTATGCCTTATTTATTTACCTCAGAATCCGTGTCTGAAGGACATCCGGATAAAGTGGCCGACCAGATATCAGACGCCCTTATCGATAATTTCCTTGCCTACGATCTTACCTCAAAAGTTGCCTGCGAAACGCTGGTAACCACCGGCCAGGTAGTACTGGCAGGCGAGGTAAAATCAGATGCATATCTCGACGTGCAGGACATTGCCCGTGAAGTGATCCGCCGCATTGGCTATACCAAGAGCGAATACATGTTCGAAGCAAATTCCTGCGGCATCTTCTCCGCTATCCACGAACAGTCTCCTGATATCAACCAGGGCGTTGAGCGCAAAAGCCCCGAAGAGCAGGGCGCCGGCGACCAGGGTATGATGTTTGGCTATGCCACCAAAGAAACAGATAACTACATGCCCCTCGCGCTGGACCTGGCTCACAAACTGCTGATCGAGCTGGCCGCCCTCCGCCGCGAGAATAAAGACATCAAATATCTTCGCCCCGACGCCAAGTCGCAGGTGACCATCGAGTATTCAGACGACAACCAGCCTATCCGTATCGATACCATCGTGATCTCCACCCAGCACGACGATTTCGACGGTGAGGAAGCCATGCTGGCCAAGATCAAGAAAGACATGATCGAGATCCTGATCCCCCGCGTGAAAGCAGGCCTGAAACCCGAATTGCAGAAACTGTTCACCGACAAGATCACTTATCATATCAACCCGACCGGCAAGTTCGTGATCGGCGGCCCGCACGGCGATACCGGCCTCACCGGCCGCAAGATCATCGTAGACACCTACGGTGGCAAAGGCGCACACGGCGGCGGCGCATTCTCCGGTAAAGATCCTTCCAAAGTGGACCGTTCCGCAGCATACGCTACCCGTCACATCGCCAAGAACCTGGTGGCTGCCGGCGTTGCGGATGAAGTGCTGGTGCAGGTTTCCTATGCTATCGGCGTGGCTAAGCCCTGCGGCGTGTTCGTAGACACTTACGGCACCGGCAAGGTTGGCCTGAAAGACGGCGAGATCGCCCGTAAAGTGGAAGAGATCTTCGATCTCCGCCCTTATGCTATCGAGCAGCGCCTGAAACTGCGCAACCCGATGTACGGCGAAACCGCAGCTTACGGCCATATGGGCCGCGAAAGCAAAGTGGTGACCAAAGTATTCAACGCAGGTAAAAAGAACGAGAAAAAACTGGACGTTGAACTGTTTACCTGGGAGAAGCTGGACTACGTAGATAAAGTAAAGCAGGCGTTCGGATTGTGATCCGCGCTGCGAAACCATATGTAAAGAGAGGCCTGCACAGGCCTCTCTTTTTTTATACGAATAGATCCGTTTGATTAATTTTACCAGCATCAATCCCCCTTCATGCAATTAAAAAAGAAGATCTTTTATACCCTTTCTTCCGCGTGCCCCATCAGCCTGCTTCAGAAAGCGCCCGCGTCCAGGCTGCTGCTGCCGTACCATCACCTGGTGAGCGACA
>CBFHAF010000354.1:0-5505 GCA_965653435.1 uncultured Chitinophaga sp. | reverse complement strand
TTTATGTGATCGACGACGATGAGATTTTCCACTTTATTGTAAAGAAGATGTTCGGCTTGCAGGGATGGGACGTCAGCGTGAATTCCTTTCTTTCCGCTGAAGACGCGATCGAGGACCTGACCTCGTTTGCCGCCAATAACCTCCCCTGCCTCATCATCCTGGATATGAACATGCAGCGGATGAACGGATGGGACTTCATAGAAGCGTTCAGGGGGTTCAAGAACAGGCTGCCGCAGGATGTGCCGATTATCATGTGCTCTTCTTCCATGAACATTCAGGACCTGGAGAAAGTACGCAAAACGCCGGAGCTGATGGCTTACATCACCAAGCCGCTGGACCGGTCGAAAATGAAAGAGATCGAAAAGTATCTTTAAAATATCTCTGCGAAAGAGAGCTAATACCCAAAAAAGTAACCCATAAAAAAAGAGCGGACATCAGGTCCGCTCTTTTCGTTTATTATTCTTCATTTTCTAAGCTGATACTGCCTCGCCGTACATTTCAGCACGGAGGGCCTTCACGCGCTCGTCGTCCAGGTATTCGTCGAAAGTGCTCAGGCGGTCGATAATACCGCTGGGCGTGATCTCGATGATACGGTTAGCCACGGATTGCATGAAGGTATGGTCATGCGTGGTAAAGAGCACGATGCCTTTGAAATCTTTCATGCTTTCGTTGAAGCTCTGGATGGATTCGAGGTCCAGGTGGTTGGTAGGCTCGTCCAGTATTACCACGTTAGGGTCCTGGAGCATCATGCGGCTTACCATGCAGCGCACTTTTTCGCCACCGCTCAGTACGGAGGTCTTTTTCATGATCTCGTCGCCGCTGAACAGCATTTTACCGAGGAACCCGCGCAGGAAAGGCTCGTCCACATCGGTTACGTGCGGGGGAACGTACTGGCGCAGCCAGTCCATCAGGTTCAGGTTGCCGGTGAAGAACTTGGCGTTATCGTCCGGCAGGTATGCCTTGGTAACGGTGGTGCCCCATTCCAGCTTACCGCCGTCCTGCTGCTGGTCGCCGTTAATTATATCGAAGAAGGTGCTGAGGGCCAGGTGGTCTTTGGACAGGAACGCGATCTTGTCTCCCTTGTTCACGGAGAAGGTCACGTCGCTGAAAAGCTTGCGGCCGTCGATGGATTTTTCAAGTTTCTCAACGTTCAGTATCTGGTTGCCTACTTCGCGGAGCTGTTTGAAGATGATGCCGGGATATTTGCGGCTGGAAGGTTCAATGTCTTCGATCACCAGTTTTTCCAGGGCTTTCTTACGGGAAGTAGCCTGTTTGGATTTGGAAGCGTTGGCGGAGAAGCGGGCGATAAAGTCCATGAGGTCTTTACGCTTGTCTTCCATCTTTTTGTTCTTATCGCTTATCTGGCGGGCGATCAGCTGGCTGGATTCGTACCAGAAGGTGTAGTTTCCGGTGAAGATCTTGATCTTGGCACGGTCTACGTCCGCCACATGCGTACAAACGGCATCCAGGAAGTGACGGTCGTGGCTCACCACGATCACGATGTTCTCGTAGTCTGCCAGGAAGTTCTCCAGCCACCCGATGGTTTCCACGTCAAGGTGGTTGGTAGGTTCGTCCAGCAGCAGTATGTCAGGATTGCCGAAGAGGGCCTGTGCCAGCAATACCCTTACTTTGAGGGCGCCGCTCAGGTCTTTCATCAGCGTCTGGTGCAGGTCTTCTTTCACGCCGAGGTCTCCCAGCAGCACACCGGCGTCGCTTTCGGCGGTATAGCCGCCCATTTCGCCGTATTCTGCCTCCAGTTCGCCTGCGCGCATGCCGTCTTCTTCGGTGAAGTCTTCTTTGGCATAAATGGAATCCCTTTCATGCGCGATCTCCCAGAGCTTTTTATTGCCCATGAGCACCGTATTGAGCACGGTCACCTCGTCGAACTCGTAGTGGTTCTGTTTCAGAACGGACATGCGTTCGCCGGGAGTGATCTCCACGGTGCCCTTGTTCGGCTCTATTTCGCCGGAAAGTATCTTCAGGAAAGTGGATTTACCTGCCCCGTTGGCGCCGATAACACCATAGCAGTTCCCTTTTGTAAAGTTGAGATTTACTTCATCGAACAACACCCGTTTGCCGAAAGAAAGCGTGACGTTTTTAACACTGATCATACCTGGCTGTGAATTTGAAGCCGCAAAGTTACGAAATCCCGGGCATAACTCCATCTATTCCTGCCCGGCATTTAACAACCGTTATTGAACAATTTTCCGATATGTACTGTTATCAATTACAACTAAAAGCAACCCACATGATCCATGAACTTGCGAAATACTGGTGGCTGGTGGTGCTCAGGGGCGTACTGGCCGTGCTTTTCGCTGCAATGGCCTTTGTCTGGCCCACCGTTACGCTGGCTATCCTGGTCATTTTCCTGGGCGCCTACCTGCTTGTGGACGGCATTTTCGCCCTGGTCCACGGGTTCAGGGTGATGAAGACGGACAGCAGCTGGTGGGGGTTCCTGCTGGTGGGGCTGGCAGGCATCGCGGCGGGGCTCATTGCCTTGTTCATGCCGGGTGTTACGGCCCTGTTCCTGGTTACGCTGGTGGCCCTGTGGTCCATCGTAACGGGCATCCTGGAGATCATCATCGCCGTACGCCTGCGGAAGGAAATCAAAGGGGAATGGATGCTGATCGTGGCGGGGATATTTTCGGTAGCCTTCGGGATATTGCTGTTCATGCAGCCCGTCGCGGGAATAGTGGTAATCGTATGGTGGTTAGCCATTTATGCGCTTTTCCTGGGAATTTTCCTGATCTCCGTAGGCTTCCGCTTAAAAAAAGTCGCCAATGAATTCAAACATACTTAAACTTCTCGTTCAGGCCACCGTCTAAACGGCCCGGAAGTTCGACGAATTTCTGAATTATGCTTATGTGAAAAAAAAGGGCTGCTCCCGCGGGAGCAGCCCTTTGCTTATCTTGAATACCCTGGTTATTTTTCGATCCCTTCCAGGTAGAAGAGGAAAGCATATTGCAGGGCCACGTCCTTCAATGCCTTAAAACGCCCGCTGGCGCCGCCATGGCCGGCTTCCATGTTCGTTTCCATCAGCAGCACTTCATCTCCCTTTTTCAGCTCGCGCAGCTTGGCCACCCATTTGGCCGGCTCAAAATACTGTACCTGCGAGTCGTGCAGGCCGGTGGTCACCAGCATGTTGGGGTATTCCTTGGCCTCCACATTGTCGTACGGGGAATAGGATTTCATATAATCGTAGGAATCCTTGTTCTTGGGGTTGCCCCATTCGTCGAATTCACCGGTGGTAAGGGGAATGCTTTCATCGAGCATGGTAGTAACCACGTCCACGAAAGGCACGGCGGCGATCACACCCTTAAACAGGTCCGGCCGCATATTCACCACGGCGCCCATCAGCAGGCCGCCGGCGCTGCCGCCCATGGCGTAAAGGTGTTCTTTGACGGTGTATTTATTCGCGATCAGGAATTCCGCGCAATCGATAAAATCGGTGAAGGTGTTTTTCTTCTTGAACATTTTGCCGTCTTCATACCATTGCCTTCCCAGTTCCTGCCCTCCGCGGATGTGAGCGATGGCGTAGCAGAAACCACGGTCCAGCAGGCTGATGCGGTTGGAGCTGAAATACGGGTCCATGCTGGCGCCGTAAGAACCTTAACCATACAGCAGCAGCGGCGCTTTGCCGTTCTTCTCGAAACCTTTTTTGTACACCAGGCTGATGGGCACCATCGTGCCATCTTTCGCCCTGGCGGAAACGCGCTCTGTTACATAGTTCTTCGGGTCGTACCCGCCGATCACCTCCTGCTGCTTCTTCAGCTCTTTCGCCTTGGTATCCATGTTATAATCGTAAGTGGAATTAGGCGTGGTGAGCGAAGTGTAGGAATAACGGAGCGTTTTGGTATCCAGTTCCGGATTGCTTGTGCTGTATGCTACATACGCGGGCTCACCGAAATCGAGGTAATGCTCCTGGCGCGTGAGGTCGTTGATGATGCGCAGCTGCGTGAGGCCGCCTTTCCGTTCAGACACGACGAGGAAGTCCTTGAACAGGTCGATGCCTTCCACGAGCACATCGGGCCTGTGGGCGATCAGTTCCGTCCAGCCTGATTTTGCGGTATTGTCCTGCGGGGCGGTCATCAGGCGGAAATTCTTCGCATCATAATTGGTTACGATATACCATGTATTGCCGCGGTGATCGACGTCGTACAGCATGTCTTTCTCGCGCGGATGGAACACTTTGAAAGTGCCGTTCGGATCGTCAGCCCTGAGGTAGCGGAATTCGGAAGACAGGGTGCTGCCGCTTCCGATCAGGATATAGTCTTTTGATTTGGTGCGGCCCACGTACGTTGAATACGTTTCATCCTTTTCGTGGAAGATCAGCGCGTCTTTGTCTGCCGGCGTACCCAGCGTATGGCGGAAGATCTTCTCAGAACGCAGTGTGGTGGCGTTTTTGAAATTGTAGAAGAAAGTCTTGTTGTGTTTCGCCCATACCGCGCCGCCTGTTGTGTTCTTGATCACATCGGGATACACTTCGCCTGTTTCCAGGTTCTTCACGTAAAGGTCGTACTGGCGGCGGCTTACGGTGTCCACGCCGTATACCAGCAGCTTATTGTCGAAGCTCACGGCTGTGCCGGCCACCTGGAAATATTCATGCCCTTTCGCCAGCTCGTTCACATTCAGGTACACCTCCTCAGGCGCAGATTCGGAGCCTTTTTTACGGCAGTAGATGGGATATTCTTTCCCCTCTTCGAAACGGGTGTAATACACGTAACCGTTGGTGAATACGGGCACACTTTCATCTTTTTCCTTGATCCGTCCTTTCAGCTCGCCGAACAGGTCTTCACGCAGTTTTTTCACAGGGCTGAGCATGGTATCGGTATACTTGTTCTCTGCCTCCAGGTAAGCGATCACCTTAGGGTTGTCCCTTTCGTTGAGCCAGTAATAATTGTCGATCCGGGTATCCCCGTGGATCGTGAGTTCCTTTTTGATCTTTTCTGCCACCGGGGGAGTCACGTTCATTTTCTCGGTCTTTTTTTCTGTTTTACTGTTACAGGCTGTTAGCATTACTAAAGCCAGCATGGGGAGGGTATTGGATTTCATAATACAGGTTTAGGATCATTAAATTTAAGGAATATAGCATTAAAAAAACCGGGGCCAATGGCCCCGGTCGTGTAATTATCTAGCGGATCCTCATGTTCTCCGGATCCCAGTCTATCAGTTTTTTCCGGAAATAGCTTTCATTCGCTGCCAGGGCCGGCCCTGCGGCGCGGAGACCGAAGGAGGCGTCCTCTATCACGGGTTTGCCGCTGCGGATGGACTCAAAGAAATTCGCAAAATGGTCCAGGCGGTCGTCGTACCCAGCAGGCGCTTTGTAGGCGGATTCTTCTGCTTTCACCTGGGCGCGGTCTGCTTCGCTGTATTTCGCGTTATAGTCTTTAATGAAGGCTTCCTGCTGGGCTTTGGTGAAGGTGTTGAAAGTATCCCATCCGCCGTAGCCCGGGGCTTTCGGCAGCTTATGGCGTTTGATCTTAAAGTCGTTCCAGCCCAGTTCCA
>CBFHAF010000353.1:0-5505 GCA_965653435.1 uncultured Chitinophaga sp. | reverse complement strand
GGCCGAAGCGCAATCGGGCAATGAAACGGATTTTTCCGCCGCCGCCGGGTGTTTCGACGAAGTGCTCGCCCTCTCGCCTTCCCATGAAGAAGCGCTGACCTTTGCCGCTTATATCCGGATCTTCGTCATGCAGGCGGATCTTCCCGCAGCTATCGCTTATTGCGGCCGGCTGGCCGCTTCCGCGGACACAACGGCGCAGGCGACCGCGCTTCGTTACCGCCAGGAGGCGTATTGCCTCACCGGCGAATTCGAGCCCGCGCTGAAAGACCTGGCAATGCTGGCGGAGCTGAACAAAGAAATTTATAAAGACAACCTTCCCGCGCTCGACCAGGAATCCGGCGATGTATATTTCAGGAAAGGGCAAATACACCTTGAGAAATTCGGCGACCGCAACAAGGGGCTGGAAGCCTTCAGGGAAACGATGAAACACGGGCATGCCGACTTCAGGGCATACTGCCGTATAGCGGAAGTAGCGCTGGAGAACGGGGATTACGAGACCGGCGGGGAAGCCGCCCTGCGGGCCTTTTTCTCCGGCAGCGACGACCCCAATAACGAACGGCTCGCGGTTTATCACCAGCTGGAAACCCTCAACCGCCAGGGCATCCATCATCAGTCGCTGGTTAAAGCCATGTTCTCCGGGCAACGGATATTTGCGGATGCCGTAGGCGCGGATACGACCGAGCTGCTGAGCTTTGCGCAGCAATACGTCAAAATGTACCCGGACTGGTTCTGGGGCTGGCACTATGCAGGGGCAGCCTTATACGATGCGGAGAATTACGGGCCGGCACTGCCGTATCTTGCAAAAAGCCTCGAGCTTGGAGGCGCGGCCTTCGGTTTGCAGCGTTTCATTGAAACGGCCTGGCATGTAAACGGCGAGCTCCCCCCTGTCGCACAATGGCCGGAGGACTCTCCCATGTTATATTACAATGCCGGCGTTAATTTCAGCGAATTTGAAGAGACCCTCGCCGGCACTGCCGTCGCCCCTGCGCTGCTGGAGATCAGGACCGGGTTTTACCGCATGGCATTCGATGGTTTTTATGATTATTTCTACAATAACACCGGGAAAGCCGGCTTCGACGAAGGCCACATTTTCGCCATGTGCTGCAACAACTACGGCATCGCGCTGACGGCCGGCGGAGAATATGAACAGGCTGCAGACGTACACAGGCTGGGGTATTCCATCTCTCCGTTCTGGGAACAATCCAGCAGCCTGGGAACCGCGCTGATGAAGCTGGAACGGTACGAAGAAGCCATTGAAGCCTTCAACCGCGCTATCGGCGACGGCCGGGGGTACCTGGACTTTTCCGGCTACATCGAATTACAGGGAGAGATACTGACCGCACTGTCCAGCCTCGGCCGCACCGAAGAGCTGGCATCGCTGCTGCAACGCACGGAAGAGGAATACAATGATTTTATCGGGAAATATGGGTCCGACCTGTCAGAAAAAGAGCTGTTCATTTTAAGCGAGCGGTATATTACCGTACAGAATGCGCGGCACGACCTGCTCAGCGGCGGCAGTACCGAAGATGCCATCAAAGCCTGGCAGGAGCAGCTGGAAAAACACCCTGACGATAATTCGGCCTGGTACATGCTGATGCAAAATTACTTCCAGCTGAAAGACTATCACCAGTGCATCGCCTGCGCCAACAATTACCAGTCCATAAAAGCCGATGCAATAAAACCCGATTCCCTGCTCAAATTACATTACATGCGCGGCGTTTCGTACATGCAGGTGGAAAAGTTCAGCCAGGCCAAGGCCGACCTGCTGGTGGTATTGAACGGGTGCGATCCTTCGGAGGAGAGCGGCCGGGCAAGCATCTGCGACGCCAACATGCACCTGGCAAAATGCTGCACCATGCTGCAGCAGTGGGAAGAATGCAAGACCTATGCCTGGGACGCCGTTACCTGCTACAACGATAACGGCTGGAAATGGGATGATGCATGTTTCAACACTGCATTGCTTTATGCGGACGCCTGCATGGCAACGGGCGAAAAGCAGGCTGCCATCGGAACGGTGGATGTAGTGCTGGGCATGGCGCCGGACAATGACGGTGCGCTTGCCCGGAAAAAGGAATGGAAATCAGGCGGATTATTTTCCTTTTTTAAAAAGAAATAAATTAATAACCGGTAATTATGGCTAACCGCAGCACTTCTATCTTCAAAAGCATGATCACCTCAGCAGCCCTGGCTGCGGCTGTGAACAGCGCGGCCCAGCAGCCGGCGATATTCCTGGCAGACCCGACCGTTTTTGCGGACAAGGGGAAATTTTACCTCTACGGAACAGGCAGCAACCAGGGTTTCCTGTTCTATGAGTCTGCCGACCTGAAAACCTGGCGCCAGCCGGAGGATTCCTCCCGGCGCCTTGCGCTGAAACGCGGGGATGCTTTCGGCAGCAGCGGCTTCTGGGCGCCGCAGGTATTTAAGCATGGGAACAGCTACTACATGGCCTATACGGCCAATGAGCAAATCGCGATCGCGAAGGCATCCGGCCCGGCAGGCCCTTTCAGCCAAAGCGCTCCCCTGCCGCTAAGCGGCTCCGGCAAGCAGATCGATCCTTTCCTGTTCTTTGATGAAGATGGAAAGATCTACCTGTACCATGTGAAATTGCAGAACGGCAACCGCATCTTCGTCGCGGAGATGAAGCCGGGCCTGACCGATGTGATACCCGGTACCGAAAAGGAATGCATTTCCAGCACGGAAGAATGGGAAAACACCGTGGGAGCCGGCTGGCCGGTGACGGAAGGGCCTACTGTCCTCAAACATAAAAACACTTATTACCTGATCTATTCCGCCAACGACTTCCGCAACAAGGATTACGCGGTGGGATATGCCACTTCCGGTTCCCCAACCGGGCCCTGGAAGAAATATAGCGGCAACCCTGTTATCAGCCGGCATACCGTCGGGCAGAACGGCTCAGGCCACGGCGATGTGTTCTTCGATAACAAAGGCAAAATGTATTATGTGCTTCACACCCACCGCTCCGGCGAACAGGTATCTCCCCGCGCCACGGCGGTAGTGGCGCTGCGGTTCCGTCGGGCTGACGGCGGGAAAGACGTGCTGGAAGCGGATGCGAAAACGTTCCGGTGGCTGGAAACCGCTCCATGATCCGGGAACGCACCCTTCAGCCGCAACCGGTCTGTCTTCAGCAATTCAAATGCACCCGCAATACGTAAAAGCCCGCTCCGGGAGCGGGCTTTATAAATTCTGATGAAGTGATCCGACCTTGTTCAGCTTTTCTTTTCCCGCAACTCCGGCCTGATAAAAAACAAAGCCATCAGCCCGCCTAATATGCCCAGCAGGCCGGAGACCTGCATGACCCTGCCATATGCCCCGATAAATCCCTGGTGATAGATTTTCGTCACCGCATCCCTTTGACCAATGCCCTCCGGCACTTTTGCATTGCCGAGGTTCACCGCCTGGGCAATAATCTCCTGTTTTTCCGCCGGGCTCAGCGGCAAAGATCGTATATCTTTTTGCAGGGAAGCTGTGAACAACAACACCGCCAGCCCGCCGAAAACGGCATTGGCAAACACTCCCGCGATCCTCGTAATGGCATTGTTGATCCCGGACGCCGTGCCGGAGAGGCGGTCGCTCAGCGCGGCCATGACGGTTGCCGTAAGCGGCGCCACGGTGAACGACATGCCCAGCCCGAGCACCACGATGCCGGGAAAAAAAGTGGTCCAGTAGCTACCGGGGCCATTTGTCTGCTTCACGAACGACAGCATCAGCAAACCAGCGCCGGCAATGCACGGTCCCGCCACCAGGAAGGGCCGCGGGCCGTACTTATCCGCAAGGCTGCCTGCAAACCGCGCAATCGCGAGCATGAGCACTGTAAAAGGCAAAAATGTAAGCCCCGACTGCAGCTGATTGTAACCCTGCACCTGCACAAGGTTCAGCGAGAGGAACAGCATGCCCGCGCCAAGGCCCGCATACAGGAAAAACGTAAGCAGGTTCGCACCGCTGAATGTCAGGTTTGCAAACAGGTTCAGCGGCATCATGGGGTGAGGGCTCTTCTTTTCCACCACGACAAAGGCAATGAGCAGCAAAACCCCGGCTATGAAAGAGAGATATACCTGCGGGTGGCGGAAGCCCAGTTCCGGCATGCGCAGGAAACAGAACGTCAGCATGGCCAGCCCGAGGGCGATGAGTATGGCGCCCGCGAAGTCCGGCCGCTGCCGCGTATTGTTGTCGGTATTCTCTTTCACTTTCCGCCAGAGCAGCAGCAATGCAATAATGCCGATCGGCACGTTGATAAAAAATATATAACGCCAAAGGCCCGCGTCCGCCAGCGCCCCGCCCAGTATCGGGCCGCCTAAGGTCACCAGAGTCGTAATGGCAGACCAGGTGCCGATGGCTTTGCCCCTTTCTTTTTCGTGGATGGAAGAAGACAGCAGCGACAGGCTGCCCGGTATCATAAACGCCCCGCCTATGCCCTGCGCGATCCTGAAAGCGATCAGCATCTCCGCGCTGCCCGCCAGGCCGCAGGCGGCGGAACCGAGGATAAAAACGGCTATGCCGGCCATGAATATCTTCTTGCGCCCCAGCCTGTCACCCAGCGTGCCGCCGATCAATATCAGCGCGGCCAGCATAAGCAGGTAGGCGTTCAGTATCCAGAAAAGCTCGGCCCCGGAAGCATCCAGGCTCTGCTGGAGCGAAGGCAATACAACATTAAGCGCCGTGGAATCTATAAAAGCCATGGCAGATGCCAGTATAACGGGAACCATCAGCCATCTGCCCGCTGCGCTTTTTAATCCGACTGTTGCCATAGTTTTTTTGCTTACCTAATTAACGCGCAGGATGGAGAAATGTTCCATTGCAGGATCGACATACCCAACGCGGGCCAGCAAAACGGCATCATGGCGGGAGCGGGATAATGCACAGGATGCGCGGCCGGCAAAGCCCGTCATGAGAGGAGCAAGCCGTCATTGCGAGGAGCAGCGGGGAGGGTGTGCGGAGGCGCGACGAAGCAATCTCTCCCGTTGTCGGAGTATATCCATTCAATGAAGGAGATTGCTTCCTCGCCCCACCCGCTTTGGCTCCGCTGCTCCTCGCAATGACGACCCCGGCTCCCCGCAATGACGGCTGCTGTCCGTCGTTATTCCCGCCAGCCCGCTGCTCCTCGCAATGAAGGGCTGCTCGTCGCAATGACGGCGATTCCTTGCAATGACAGTTTTCCTGAAACGGTACAATAAGCTGCTTAAACATCACGGCGCTTCAAACTTCCACAGCTGTGCGTCCGTACCGTTCCAGTTCCATGAGCGGACATCCGCTCCGGGCGCAGGGCTCCCGTCTGCAATATCCACCACGTTGTTGCTCGATTTGGACATGATCCGGTACCAGCCGTCTCCCGCAGGCTCGATGCGCCACAGCTGGCAGTCGTTGGCGAAAACGTCCCAAACCTGGATGTTCGCGCCGCGGTCTATCCCGCAGGCATCCAGGTCCAGTGATTTGTGGTTGGGCAATTCAGATATGATCTTGTAAAAACCGTTACCCTGGTAGGTGAGG
>CBFHAF010000352.1:0-5507 GCA_965653435.1 uncultured Chitinophaga sp. | reverse complement strand
GCCTTACCGTTATCCTCAGCGTCAATAAAAAAGACCCGCGCATCCAAACCCTCATCGGCGTACGCGCCGGCAGCAACAACGATCCGAAAGACCATACCGGCCTGGCGCACTACCTGGAACACCTGCTGTTCAAAGGCACTACCAGCTTCGGCTCGCTGGACTGGACGAAGGAAAAGCCTTACCTGGACCAGGTTACCGCGCTGTACGACAAATACAACAAGACCACCGGCCCGGAAGCCCGCAAAGCCGTTTACCACGAAATAGACAGCGTTTCAGGCCTCGCGGCGAAATACGCGATCGCCAACGAATACGATAAAATGATGACCAACATGGGCGCCCAGGGCACCAACGCCCATACCTGGGTGGAAGAAACCGTTTACGAGGAAGACATCCCTTCCACCGCCGTAGACAAGTTCCTGGCCGTTCAGGCGGAACGTTTCAAAAACCCCGTGTTCCGTATCTTCCACACAGAGCTGGAAGCCGTGTATGAAGAAAAGAACCGCGGGCTGGACAACGATGGCCGCAAGATGTACGAAACCATGCTGGCCACCCTGTTCCCCACGCACAATTATGGCCAGCAATCCACCATCGGTACCGTGGAGCACCTCAAGAACCCCTCGCTGGTAGCCATCCGCAAGTTCTACAACGAATATTACGTTCCCAACAACATGGCCATCGTAATGGCCGGGGACTTCGATCCGGATTACGTGATAAAACGCATCGACGAATCTTTTGCTTACATGCAGAAGAAACCCGTTCCCGAATACAAAGCGCCGGTTGAAAAGCCCATCACCAGCCCTATCGTAAAAGAAGTGTTCGGCCCTGACGCAGAGAACGTGAACCTGGCCTACCGCATGCCGGGCGCGCTGGACACCAAAAACGCCGTGATCCTCACCGTGCTCTCGCAGATACTCTCCAACGGCAAAGCCGGCCTGCTGGACCTGAACCTGAACAAACAGCAGAAAGTGCTGGGCGCAGGCGTAAGCACCCTGCCCTGGAAAGACTATACCGTATTCGCCCTCAGCGGCCGCGCCAAACAAGGGCAAAGCCTCGACGAAGTGAAAGACCTCCTCCTGGCACAAGTGGAGATCCTCCGCAAAGGCGAATTCGATGAAAACCTGATCACCGCCATCGTGAATAACTTCAAGCTGTATGAGATACAGGGCCTGGAAAGCAACGGCAACCGCGCCAACAGCCTGATGGACGCTTTCATCAAACACCGCGGCCAGAACTGGCTGTACGACGTGGCTTATATCGACGATATGAGCAAAGTGACCAAGAAACAGATCGTGGACTTTGCCAACAAATACCTCAGCAATAACTATGTACTGCTGTACAAACGCAAAGGTGAGGACAAGAACATCGTGAAGGTGGAAAAGCCGCCCATCACGCCCGTGGAAGTGAACCGCAACGCACAGTCGGACTTCCTGCAGAAGGTTGCCGCCATGCCCGAAACCCCTGTGAAACCGCAGTGGCTGGATTACGGGAAAGACATCAGGAAAGGGAAGGCCGGCAATGCGGACCTGCTGTATGTACAGAATAAAGACAACGGCCTGTTCCGTTTGTACTACCGCTTCGACATGGGCAGCTGGAACAACAAAAAACTGCCGCTGGCCGCGCAGTACCTGCAGTTCCTGGGTACAGACAAATATTCATCCGAAGAGATCAGCAAACAGTTCTATAATATCGCCTGCAACTTCAACGTGCAGCCCGGCAACGAAGAAACCACCATTTCCATCACCGGTTTGCAGGAGAATTTCGATAAGGCGGTTGAACTGTTCGACCACCTGATCAACAACTGCAAGGCAGACGAGCAGGTGCTGGCGGGGATGAAGAACAGGCTCCAGAAAGCGCGGGCGGATAATAAGCTGAACAAAGCGCAGATACTCAACGGCCTTCGTTCTTACGCAACTTACGGGGCCAGGAACCCGTTCAATAACCAGCTGAGCACCGAAGAGCTGAACGCGCTCACCGCCGCAGAGCTGGTAGCCATCCTGCATGAGCTGCCCTCGTACCGCCATACCGTGATCTACTACGGCCCCGACCAGCTGGAAGACGCCTCCGCGAAGATCGCCAGGCTGCACCGGCAGCCGGCTTCATTCAGGGAAGACATGCCGCAGCAGAAGTTCGAGAAAACCATTATGCAGCAGAACAAAGTGCTGTTTGCAGACTACGACATGGTGCAGGCGGAAGTGAACTGGGTGCGCAACGGGGATCTGTACGACCCGGGCCAGGCGGCCGTGGTAAATCTTTTCAACAATTACTTCGGCGGCGGTATGGGCTCTATCGTGTTCCAGACCATCCGTTAATCCAAAGCGCTGGCGTATTCCACTTACGCGGTATATGCCCAGCCCAATAAAAAAACCGACCGCTATGCCATGCTTGCTTACGTAGGCAGCCAGGCAGACAAGATCAATGAAGCGATCGCAGGCATGAACGAACTGCTGAACACGATCCCCGAATCTGAAAAGAATTTCGAGACCGCGCGCAGCAGCCTCAAGAAAGACCTGGAAACAGAAAGGATCACGCAGGACGGCATCGTATTCAGCTATCTCAGCGCACAAAAGCTCGGGCTGGATACCGATATCCGCAAGAGCGTGTACGAAACGGTGGACAACCTGAAATTCGACGACGTGAAGAAACTCCACCAGCAGAATATTGCCGGCAAGCCTTATTCCTATTGTATCCTGGCCTCCGAGAAAAAAGTAAGCCTCGACGACCTGAAGAAATACGGCGATGTACAGAAAGTTTCGCTGGAGGAGATCTTCGGCTACTGATCCTTTACATCCGGTTAAAAATACAGGGACGGGATGCGCAATTGCGCATCCCGTTTTTTTAACACAATATTCACACTTTACCCGCCGTTCTAGAATTCGATAAACCACCTATGTTACCATGTGGCGCTTTTGCTTTCTGATTGTCGTATTACCGCTTTTTGCGTTTGAGCACAATATTTCCGATCTGTATTCCGTTAGGCTCAACCCTTCCAGGATAGATGTCGACAAGGTTTTCCTGCTCGTCGATAAGAGCGATTACCGCATGTACGTTTATGAAGACGTAACATTGATCAAGATCTACAAAGTAGTATTCGGCAGCAATTCCACTGCCGACAAATATGTGCAGGGCGATAAACGTACGCCCGACGGTACTTTCCGCATTTCCGCCAAACGTTACGACAACCGCTGGAGCCGTTTCCTGTTGCTGGATTATCCCAACGCGGAATCCTATTCCAAGTTCCAGCAGCGCCAGGCCAACGGGCAGATATCGCGCAATGCGGATATCGGCGGCGGCATCGGGCTGCATGGCGTGGAGTACGCTTCAGGCATCAGGGATAATTATGTGGACCAGCGCATCAACTGGACGCTGGGCTGCGTGAGCCTGAAAAACGGGGATATCAATGAAATTTACGATGTGGTGAAGGTCGGTACACCGGTCGTGATCCGGCCTTGATGTTCCCCGCGAATGACGGGTTTCGCTGCACAGGTGATACATTCCCCCAGATTATTCATCACGGATATGGACGAATAAAAAAACGGCTGTCGCCTCAAAAAGCGACAGCCGTTATATTGTAGTTTTAGTCGGTGCTTATAATCTGCCGTCCTTGATCTCTTCCACCACGGCAGGATCGAGCAGGGTGGTGGTATCGCCGAGATTATCCATTTCGCCTTCGGCGATCTTGCGCAGGATGCGGCGCATGATCTTCCCGGAACGCGTTTTTGGCAGGCCGCTCACAAACTGGATCTTGTCCGGTTTCGCGATAGGGCCGATGATGCGCGATACCGTTTGCATGATATCTTTCCGCATAAGCTCCGGATCTTTCACAAGTTTCTCTGCGATCACGAAAGCATAAATACCCTGGCCTTTGATCTCATGCGGATAGCCTACCACGGCGCTTTCCACAACACCCGCGTGCATATTGATGGCGTTTTCCACCTCGGCGGTGCCAATACGGTGGCCGCTCACGTTCAATACATCGTCTACACGGCCGGTGATGCGGTAATAGCCGTCCTCATCGCGGAGGCAGCCATCGCCGGTGAAGTAGAGGTTTTCGTAAGTGGAGAAATACGTGGTGCGGCAACGTTCATGATCGCCGTACGTGGTGCGGATCATGCCGGGCCAGGGGAACTTGATGCAGAGGTTCCCGTTCACGCCGTTCCCTTCTATTTCTTTCCCGGTTTCATCCACCAGGATAGGCTGTATCCCGGGCAGCGGCAGCGTGGCGTAGCCCGGTTTTTCAGGCGTAATGCCTGCGATGGGCGCTATCATTATGCCGCCTGTTTCCGTCTGCCACCAGGTGTCGGTAATGGGGCATTTGCCTTTCCCGATCTGGTCCTTATACCAATGCCAGGCTTCTTCGTTGATGGGCTCGCCAACAGTACCAAGAGTGGTGAGCGAGCTGAGGTCCTTATGATTCACTGGTCCGAGCCCGAAGCCCATGAGGCTGCGGATGGCCGTGGGAGCGGTGTACAGGATGTTCACCCTGAACTTGTCCACGATATCCCAGAAACGCCCTGCGTCCGGGTAAGTGGGCACGCCTTCGAACATCAATGTGGTGGCGCCGGCGCTCAGCGGACCGTACACGATGTAGCTGTGGCCGGTGATCCAGCCGATGTCTGCCGTGCAGAAGTAAACCTGCCCCGGCTTGTATTGGAATGAATTGATGAAAGTATAGTTGGCGTACACCATGTACCCCGCGCAGGTATGCACCACGCCTTTGGGTTTGCCGGTGGAGCCGGAAGTGTAAAGGATGAAGAGCATGTCTTCCGCTTCCATTTCCTCGGCGGGCACGGGCGGGTTGCCCATGGTTTCCACCTGTTTGATCTCGTCTTCCCACCATACGTCGCGGCCTTTGAGCATGCTCACGGGTGTGCGGGTGCGGGTGCACACGATCACTTTTTTTACGGAAGGGCAGGCCATCAAGGCATCGTCTATCACTGATTTGAGGGGGATGTCCTTCGCGCCGCGGAATGCGCCGTCGCAGGTGATCACAAGGTTGGCCTGTGCGTCCTGGATACGGTCTGCAATAGATTGCGCGCTGAATCCGCCGAACACCACGGAGTGAATAGCGCCGATGCGCGCGCAGGCGAGCACGGCAATGGCCAGCTCAGGGATCATGCCCATGTAGATGCAGACCCTGTCGCCTTTTTTCACGCCGTTGTTCTTAAGCACATTGGCGAACTGGCAGACCTTGTTATATAATTCCCTGTAAGTAAGAATGCGGTGCCTTTCTTCGGGGTCATTCGGCTCCCAGATAATCGCCGGCTGGTTGCCGAGCGTACCCAGGTGCCTGTCCAGGCAGTTTTCAGTGATGTTGAGGCGGGCGCCCGAAAACCATTTCACATCCGGTTTCTTGAAATCCCACTCCAGCACTTTGTCCCATTTGCGGCGCCAGTAAAAATGATCGGCCACGTTGGCCCAGAATCCTTCCGGATCAGTTACACTGTGCTGCCAGGCCTGCTGGTATTCTTCGAAGCTCTTGAGTTGGTATGGGTACGACATGATTCCCA
>CBFHAF010000351.1:0-5514 GCA_965653435.1 uncultured Chitinophaga sp. | reverse complement strand
CATGCAAACCCTGTACCTGTTCGGATTCCTGGTTCTCTGGCGCGTGATCTTCTACTGCTTCTTCTTTACCAGCACCATCCGCGATTCTGCGGTGATCCTGAAAGCCTGGGGCCTGGGGCTGAAATTCGACCTGCGGCTCGCCCTCGTGCTCATGATCCCCATGGGCCTCATAGCGGTCATCGCCCGCGACCGGCTTTTCGGTACCGGGGCACTCCGCCGGATCAACTACTGGTACTTTTTTATAATATATCTGCTGCTTACTTTCTTTTATGTGGTGGACCTGGGGCATTACAGCTACCTCGGCATCCGTGTGGAGCCCTCCGTGACGCGTTTCCTGGCCGCCGGCGAAAGAGGTACCAACGCCCGGATGCTGTGGGAAAGTTACCCCGTAGTGTGGGGCCTGGTGGGGATCGTGCTGCTGCTGCTGGCGGTGAACTGGTGCATCCGCTGCATTTTTCGCCGCTATGCCGGCAAAGAAGGCATCCCCCTCCGGGCGAAAAGCTATGCTGCCTGGGTAGTCGCGCTGGTATTGCTTTTCAGCATAGGTATCTATGGCAATGTGGCCTACTTCCCGCTCCGCTGGAGCCAGGCCATGTTCACGAGAGACAACGGGATCACCAGCCTTGCCCTCAACCCCGTGACCTACTTCATTTCCAGCTTTTCCGTGAAAGACGATACATTCGACCGGGAAAAGACCCGCAAATATTACTCGCCCATAGCAGAATACCTGGGGGTGGACCATCCCGATGCGGAGAAACTGAATTATGCCCGGAGCTTTGCCGCCGACAGCACCAAACCCCGGCAGAACGTGATCATCGTAATGCTGGAATCGGGCGGGGCGGCTATGATGAGCATGTTCAACAATCCCATGCAGGCCACGCCCAACATGCAAAAGCTGGCAGACCAGGGATTGTTGTTCACAAATTTCCATGTGCCCGCCATGAGCACTGCCAAAACCGTATTCGGCGTTACCACAGGCCTGCCGGACGTTTGCAAGTTCAAAACCGCCAGCCGCCACCCGGGCATCGTGGACCAGCGGGTGATCATGGACCAGTTCGACGGGTATGAAAAATATTACCTGCTCGGAGGGAATACCAACTGGGCCAATATCCGCGCTGTTTTTACCAATAACGTGGAAGGCATCAAAATATACGAGGAAGGATATTTCAAAGCGCCGAAAGCTGACGTATGGGGCGTGTCCGACTTCGACCTCATTACCGAATCGGACGAGATATTCAAGGCCGCGCACGACCGCAAACAACCGTTCATCGCCTACCTGCAGACCGCCGATAACCATGAGCCTTACACGACTACCGAAGGCAAGGGAGATTTTAAGAAAGTGACAGAGAAAGACATTGACATGGCGGCTTTCAAAAAAAGCGGCTTCCTGTCCATAGACCAGCTGAACGCCCTGCGGTATATGGATTACAACGTCGGTTACCTCATGGAAAGGGCCGCCAGGAGCGGTTACCTGGACAATACCATTTTCGTCTTCTTCGGGGACCACAGCGCCAGGCTGAACCCTTTCAAACATATGCCGCTGCCCGAATACGAGATGGGCACCTTCGTGGACCACGTTCCCTGCATCATTTACAATCCGAAGCTGCTCAGGCCCCAGAAGATCGGCCGCATGGGCAGCCTGCTGGACGTATATCCGACCGTCGCGAAACTGGCCGGCATCCCTTTCACCAATTACACTATGGGAGTGGATATGCTGGACACTGCTACGTATAAGGGGGAGCGTTATGCCTTTATCACCTATACCCGCAACCTGCAATCGTTTTACGCATTGCAGGGGCAGCAGTATCTTTGCGAGATCGGGCTGGAGTCCGGCGATATGCGGTTGTACGACCTGAAGGCCGATCCGTTCAGGGATATAAAGGATAAACAGCCCGAAACAGCGGCCGCCCTCGATAAATTAACGCGGGGTTTTTACGAAAGCTCCCGATATTTGATGTTTAACAACAAGAAACCGAGATAACACAGCGCAGAGAATGGAAGTTCCGAAACAATGGTTCAAAGACTGGTTCAATTCACCTTATTATCACCTGCTGTACAGCAACAGGGATGAAAGGGAAGCCTCTTCTTTTATTGCCAAACTGGTGGAATACCTGCACCCCGCGCGCGGCGCTCTCATGCTGGACGTGGCCTGCGGGAGGGGCCGGCATGCCAAGTTCCTGGCAGACAAGGGGTTCAATGTAACCGGCATCGACCTCTCCGAAGAAAGCATTGCGGCCGCCCGCAAGCTGGAGAACGACCATCTCAGCTTTTTCCAGCATGATATGCGGCTGCCGTTCAGGATCAATTACTTCGACCTGGTGTTCAATTTCTTTACCAGCTTCGGGTATTTCGAGACCCGGCACGAGAACGACAATGCGCTGCGCACCCTGGCCAACAGCCTGAAGCCCGGCGGGAAGCTGGTGCTGGACTACCTCAACAGCGTATACGCCGCCGCCCACCTGGTGGAAAATGAAGTGAAGGAGCTGGACCATGTGGTGTTTGATATTCACCGGGAAATGGAGAGCGGCAAATTCCTCAAAAAGATCCACATCCTCGATAAAAAACAATTGCTGCGGGCCACTTTCACCGAGAGCGTGAGCGCCCTCAGGCGGAAGGACTTTGAAGAGATGTTTGCATTGCAGGGATTGCAGATCACCGATGTGTTCGGCGACTATCATTTCAATATCTTCGATGAGGAGCATTCCCCGAGGCTCATTCTCATTGCACAAAAACCAATTGGCTGATGAATAACCTGCTTACCTGGGACCTGAAGCTGTTCTTTTATATCAACGGCAGATGGACGAACGGATTTTTTGACTTCCTGCTGCCCTGGTTGCGGGAACCCTACGTTTGGGCGCCGCTATACCTGTTCCTGCTCGTATTTGTGCCATTGAACTTCCGCTGGAAGGGCTTTTTCTGGATCGTATTCTTTATTATCACCTTCGCAATTACGGACCAGTCCAGCATGTTCTTTAAGAACCTGGTGGGCCGCCTGCGGCCGGGGAACGACCCGGTGATAGCCCCTTACGTACGGGTGCTGGTGGAGTATTACCCCAGGAGCGGGAGCTTCACGTCTTCTCACGCCGCCAACCATTTCGGGCTGGCGATGTTTTCTTTTATAACTTTAAGACCGCAGATCGGGAAATGGGCCTGGCTGTTCTTCGTGTGGGCCGCCGCGATATGTTATTCACAGGTATATGTAGGCGTACATTACCCGCTGGACATTGTGGGCGGCGCCTTGCTGGGAATGCTGGCGGGCACGTTGAGCGGAGGGTTTTTTCAACGAAGGATCAGACTGGAACCGGAACAGACAACATGAACTTAACATACCTGATATTGATACTGGCCGCCACTATCGGCGGAGGTATGATCCCCATGCTTTTCAAACGGGTGCATCCCGGCCTGCCTATTTACCTGCTGGCATTTACGGGCGCATTCCTGTTCGGGATCACTATTATGCACCTTCTCCCCGAAGTGTACCACGAGCTGGGCCACTCCGCGGGCATTTATATCGTTCTGGGCTTCTTTTTGCAGGTTTTCCTGCAACAGCTGAGCCACGGTATGGAACATGGGCATACCCACCTGCCTGCGGCAGGCCACCAGCACCATGTAGCGGTACTGCCGCTGCTGGTCGGGCTGAGCATACACGCTTTTATGGAAGGTATCCCGCTGGGATTCAATTACGAGGACCAGTCCGCCCTTCCTTCACTGATGCTGGGGGTTATGGCGCATAAAGTGCCGGAAGCGCTCACGCTCATCACCGTGATGATGCACGCGCACCAGTCCAAAACACAATTGTGGAGGATTCTCGTTATCTTTTCACTGATCACTCCTTTATCCGCTATACTGGCAGCGCAGCTGGGCAGGGAATTTGAAGTAGTCACAAATTCGCTGGTTTACCTGGTGGCGCTGGTTGTAGGTGCTTTCCTGCACATTTCCACCACCATCTTTTACGAAAGCGGTACCAAACATCATGAACTAAGCCGCCAGAAAGTGCTGGCAATTGCCGCCGGCCTTGCTTTAGCTTTTGTTACACTGATATTTGAATAATTAATTATTTTTAGGCTTAATATTATGGAAGTCGTCATTATCCTCGTCCTTATTTTGCTCAACGGTATCTTCTCAATGGCGGAGATAGCCTTGGTTTCCGCACGGAAAGTGCGGCTTGAGAATGCAGCCAGGCAAGGGGACGATAAAGCCAAAGCCGCTCTTAAACTATCCAATAGCCCGGATACATTCCTGTCTACCGTACAGATCGGCATAACCCTGATCGGTATCTTGACCGGTTTGTACTCCGGCGAACAGCTGAAAGAAGACGTAAAGCTCTATTTCAGCAGCTGGCCGCTTTTAGCGCCCTACGCCAACGGCATCGCCACCGCGGTGATCGTTATCTGCGTTACCTACTTCACCCTCGTGCTGGGCGAACTGCTGCCCAAAAGGATAGGGCTGGCCAATCCCGAGCTGATCGCAAAGCTGGTGGCCAAACCCATGAACTTTATTTCCCGCGTTACATTCCCCTTCGTTTGGCTCCTGAGCCGCTCCACCACCGTGCTGGTGAAGGTCATCGGGCTCAAACGCTCGTCGGACAGCAACGTGACGGAGGAAGAGATCAAGGCCATTATCAGCGAAGGCACCTCCTCAGGTGCCATCGAGGAAACGGAGCAGGAGATCATCGAGCGCGTTTTCCATCTGGGAGACCGCAATATCACCTCCCTCATGACCCACCGCACAGACATCATCTGGCTGGATATCCATGAGGACGGCGAAAGCTACAAACGCAAGATCAAAGCCGCCCCGCATTCCGTTTACCCCGTCTGCGAGGGCCAGATAGATCATATCAAGGGCATTCTCACCATCAAGGACCTGTACGCCGCCGGCAACCTGGCGGTGCTGAAAGACGTGATGAAGAAGCCTCTTTTCATTCCTGACAACAATACCGCCTACCAGGTGCTGGAAAAATTCAAGGAAACCCAGATCCATGCCGCGTTTATCGTGGACGAATACGGTACTTTCCTGGGAATGATCACCCTGAACGACATCCTGGAGGCCATTGTGGGCGATATGCCCGAAACCGGCCAGGACGATTACAACATGGTGAAACGGGACGACGGCTCATATCTCATTGACGCTCAGATACCTTTCTATGATTTTCTCAGCGAATTCGACATGGAAGACCTCATGGCGGAGTTCGAACAGGAATTTGACACGCTCGCGGGCTTTATACTCCACCACCTGGAACATATACCCCAGACCGGCGAGAAACTCGAATGGAGGGACTTTACCTTTGAAATAGTAGACATGGACGCCCACCGCATTGATAAAATATTAGTGACTCCCCCTGAAAATATAGCGGAAGAGTAATACATTTACATCAGAAAACGCTGTCCGGCAGCGTTTTTACGTGTCTTGAAGCCGAAGATTAACCGAAAGAACGGGAACCTGCAACAGCGGTAAAACTAGTTGAATGCCAAGCCGGTAACAGGAAAGTTATCAGTGATAAAAATTTTATAGGGG
>CBFHAF010000350.1:0-5531 GCA_965653435.1 uncultured Chitinophaga sp. | reverse complement strand
GTTCCTCTCGCAACATTTACAGACAGAAACCCCCTTCCCGGACGCGGCGCCCCGGCTCCCTAATACCTTCGTTATCTATGCCTGGGGCGCCCGTCCACTCCCGTCCCTGGCCCCGCACGAACTGGCGGGCATCAGGCCGCGGGAGATGAACAAGCTGTTCAGGGTTGATACGAAGAAGTATGCGGACAAGCTGGTGATCCTTCAGCCGCTCACTTTCCAGAACGAAGAGTCGCAGCGCCTGCACCGCGTGTTGCGCGCGGTGGATAACAACCTGCTGATCAGCCAGCTGCCGCCGGAAGAAACGGCCGGCACGGATGAATGTTTCATGAGCCCATACCAGCTGCTGGAAACTTTTAAAGAGCTGCCGCATATCGTGCACAACACTTTGCAGGTGATGGAGCAATGCCAGATCGATTTCACGTTCGGGCAGCAGCTGAATAAAAAACGTTTTACCGACAGCCGGGAGGGCGACCGGCAGTTGCTGCGGGAAAAAGCAATTGAAGGCATGGCATACCGTTACGGCCTGCACAACGAAGAAGCGAAGGCCAGGATAGAGAAGGAACTGGCGATCATCGACCTCCATGATTTCAATGCATATTTCCTGATCACATGGGACATTGTCCGGTATGCACAGCATCGCGGTTTTTTCCATGTGGGCCGGGGAAGCGGCGCCAATTCCATCATTGCGTATTGTTTGCAGATCACGAATGTGGACCCGATCGCGCTCGATCTTTATTTCGAACGTTTCCTGAACCCCCACCGCTCTTCGCCGCCTGACTTTGATATTGATTTTTCCTGGCGGGACAGGGATGAGATCACGAAATACATTTTCCGGCAATATAGCTCCGAACATACGGCCCTATTGGGCACGGTGGCCACTTTCCAGACCAATGCCATTGTGCGTGAGCTGGGAAAAGTATACGGCCTGCCCAAACAGGAGCTGGACAAGATATTGGAAAACCCCTACCAGGTGAAGCTCGGCGAAGACGGTGTACACCAGCGTATCATCCGTTATGGCAGAATGCTGGACCGCTTCCCGAATCACCTCAGTATTCATGCAGGCGGCATTCTGATCAGCGAAGCGCCCATCCATCAATACTGCGCCACACACCTGCCGCCTAAAGGTTTCAGCACCGCACAGCTGGACATGCACCTGGCCGAAGCCATCGGCCTGCATAAGTTTGATATCCTCAGCCAGCGGGGCCTTGGGCATATCCGCGATTCCATCGACCTGATCAAAGCCAACCAGGGAGTGGATGTTGACATTCACAACGCCAGGGCTTTTATGGAAGACGAAAAAGTGCGTACCGCGCTCCGCACAGTGGACACCATCGGCTGTTTTTACATAGAATCGCCCGCCATGCGGCAACTGCTCAAAAAACTGCGCTGCGATGATTATATCACGCTTGTGGCGGCCAGCTCCATTATCAGGCCGGGCGTGGCGCAGGCAGGCATGATGCGGCAGTATGTGCTTAATTTTCATGCGCCTGATAAAGTGGAATACCTGCATCCGGTCATGAAAGAACTGCTGGGAGAAACTTACGGCGTGATGGTATACCAGGAAGATGTGATCAAGGTGGCGCATCATTACGCCAACCTCGACCTGGCGGATGCAGATACCCTGCGAAGGGCCATGGCAGGGAAATACAGGGGGCAGAACCATTTTGAAAAAATACAGGCCTTGTTCTTCGATAATTGTGCGAAACTGGGAAGGCCGCGGGCGGTGAGCGAGGAAGTATGGCGGCAGATCGCCAGCTTCGCGAATTTTTCGTTCTCTAAAGCGCATTCAGCCAGTTTTGCAGTGGAAAGCTACCAAAGCCTGTACCTTAAAACGTATTTCCCGCGGGAGTTCATGGTGGCCGTGATCAATAACTTCGGCGGATTTTATAACCGGGAGCTGTATTTCCGCGAACTGGCCCGTACGGGCGCGCAGATATTCCCGCCGTGCATGAATAACAGCCGGTACTATACAACCATCAGCGGCAATGATGTGTTCGTCGGTTTTATTCATGTCGAAAAGCTGGAGCAGGCCTGGATAGAAAGGGTGTTGGCCGAAAGAACGGCCAACGGCCCTTATACCGGACTGGAAAACTTCACGGAACGGACTGATCCGAAGCCTGAGCAGCTGGAGATACTGATCCGTATCGGAGCATTCAACTTTACGGGGCATACCAAAAAAGAATTGCTCTGGAAAAGTTCAGCGCTGCTGAAAAATGATCCCCCGGAAGAATTGAAGCCGCGCCTCTTCCGCGAGCCTTCAAAGGACTGGGAATTGCCTCACCTCGCCTATCACCGGCACGAAGACGCGTTCGACGAAATCGAACTGCTCGGTTTCCCGCTGTGCTCGCCCTTTGAAGTGTTGCAACACGACCAGCGACATTATATCATGGGCGCAGATTTTGAAAAGCACCTTGGGGAAACGGTGACAGCGCTGGGTTATCTCGTAACCCTCAAACATGTGTACACGGCCAAAAGAGAACCGATGTGCTTCGGCACTTTCCTGGACAGGGACGGCAACTGGATGGATACCGTTCACTTCCCGGACAGCCTTCGTAAATACCCTTTCATGAAAAGCGGTTTTTACATCCTGGAAGGCAAGGTGACCGAAGAGTTCGGGGTGTATACCCTGGATGTGTTCCGGATGCGGAAGATCGGGTTCTTTGAGGATAAAGTGAAAGAGACCGGTACCACAATGGGGTCCCTGAGCCTGGCGGCCGCGCGGTGAGCGCCCTCATTAGGCTGGTGCAGGCTCCTGATCCGGCCTGTGCCGGCTTAATGATCTTTGTGCGGCTAAAGTATGTTTCGGTGATGGCTGCATTATTCCCTGCATTTGAAGACTGCGTTATTGCCTGCAGTTGACAAGTGAAAAGCATTGAGCATTGCTGCCCTGCTAAAGAGCACAGGAGTAAAATTCTATACGCCGGGGCTTTACCCGGCCTTTCATTTAGGAACAGGCAATGCAATTGCCATTAAACTGAAAAGGCTGAAGCAAACGCCTCAGCCCTTACTATGGAAGATGATATTGTTATCAATCCAGGTTGAACAGTCCTTTGTTGAGCAGTTGCAGGGTTTTTTCCTTGTATTGCCCGCCCACGAGGATAGAAATATTATGCCTGCTGCCGCCGTAGGAGATCATGCGCAGGGGCACTTCGTTTAGCGCTTCGAAGAGTTTCTTCAGGATGGAAGGCGTAGCCGCCACTTCATTCCCTACGATGGAAACGATGGCCTGGTGATGATCCAGTTCCACGGTACCGAAGGGTTGTAATTCTTTCAGTATCTGGTCGAGATTGCGCGTATCGTCGATAGTGATGGACACCGCTACTTCCGAAGTGGTGATCATATCGATCGGGGTACGGTATTTTTCGAACACTTCGAATATTTTGCGCAGGAATCCATAAGCCAGCAGCATACGGCTCGATTTGATCTTGATGGCTATGATGCCGTCTTTCGCGGCGATTGCTTTTACGCCGTTGCCATTGGGCATTTCTGTGATGATGGTGCCTTTGGCTTCGGGCTGCATAGTATTGAGCAGCTTAACGGGAATGTTAAAATGCTGTGCGGGCCAGATGGAAGCAGGATGCAGGATCTTTGCGCCAAAGTAGGCCAGCTCTGCGGCTTCATCAAAGCTGAGCTGCTCGATCGGGAAAGTTTTTTTCACCACGCGCGGATCGTTGTTGTGCATGCCGTCGATATCCGTCCATATCTGTACTTCAGAAGCCTGGATGGCCGCGCCGATCAGGGAAGCTGAATAGTCGCTGCCGCCGCGTTTCAGGTTATCTATCTCCCCGCGTGCGTTGCGGCAGATATAACCCTGGGTGATAAACAGCGTCTGGCCCTTATGCTGGTCGATCAGCGTGCCGAGGCGCACTTTCATGCGGGGGATCTCCGGTTCTTCAAATTCATCGATGCTCATGAAATCCAGCGCGGAGAGCAGCACGGCAGTGATGCCGGCTTCTTCCAGGTAGGCGCAGAACAGTTTGGTAGAGAGCATTTCGCCCTGCGCCAGTATGTCTTTATTCAACGCTTCATTGAAAGATATCCTCAGGATGATGTTGAGAAATTCAAAATGTTCGTCTACAATAGCAGTGGCATTTTTCCGGCCGGCTTCTGTTTTCACCAGTTCCTGCACGAAGGTGCGGTAATGGCTTTCCAGCTTGTCTATTTGCTGTTTGGCCTGTGCCTTCTTGCCCTCAGAGCAGGATTGGCCGATCTCCACCAGCGCATTCGTGGTGCCGGAGAGGGCCGACAGTACTACTATTTTGGCATCCGGATCTGCGGTGATCAACTTCGCTACGGCATGCATACGTTCCGGTTTACCAACCGAGGTTCCGCCAAATTTTAAGACTTTCATTTGTTATCGTGGTATATATTACTTAAAAATCGATTTTAAATTTCATGGCTATTTCGCCCAGGTCTTTCACAACCGGCTCCAGTAACGGAATGCCCGATTCCAGGCGCTCTGCCTGCATTTCCCTTTCGGGATCTCCCGGTATCAGCACCTTTTCGTGGCCTTCCGCGGTGGCAGCATTCCTGAAACGGTTGATCCAGGTGTCCATATGGTCCTTGAATTCATCCGCCGGGCGGAAAGCATCAACCCTCATGGCGCCGAAGAAATGACCGAGGCCCTTCCCTACAGGATCCGCCGGCAGCGGCAGGAAACTGACAAAAGGCGGCGCCCAGGGACCATAATTGGCTCCCGAAAGCACGGCCGAAAATATATCAACTATTGATCCCAGGCAATAACCTTTATGACTTCCATGCTCCCGGTCGCCTCCCAGCGGCAGTAAAGCACCACCGCTTTTCAGTTCATTCGGGTTGGTGCTGGGGATGCCGTTCTTGTCCTGGATCCAGCCCAGCGGCGCCTCCTGTTCTTTACGCTGGAGGATTTCCAGCTTGCCGTTTGCGGCCGTGGTAGTGGCAAAATCCGCTACAAAGGCCGGTTGCGTGGCCGCAGGTATCGCCACTGCAATAGGATTGGTGCCCAGCATGCGTTCCGTGGCAAACGTCGGCGCCACAAGCGGGCTGGCATTGGTCATGGCCATACCGATCATATCGTGTGCCAAAGCCATCATAGCATGATAACCCGCGATGCCGAAGTGATTGGAATGGCGCACGCTCACCCAGCCAGTACCGGCATTCTTCGCCTTATCAATGGCGACTTGCATGGCAAAAGGCGCCACTACGAGGCCAAGGCCTCCGTCCCCATCCACAACGGCAGTGCTGGGGGTTTCATGTACGATCCTGATGTCCGGAACAGGGTTGATGCGGCCGGCTTCCCACAAACGGATGTAGCCCGATAAACGGGCAACTCCATGGGAATCAATACCACGGAGGTCCGCAGACAATAAAACGGTGGTGGCCAGTTGTGCGTGCTCAGGCGTACAGCCGATCTTCAGAAATACATCCCGGGTAAAAGCGTGCAGATGTTCGTAAGGAAAAACTTGCTCCATTATATAAATTATGCCTGTGCAGTAGGCCCTCCGAAATTCATGGGAATGGAAACCGGCTCCTGGTCCTGTATGGTGCCGTGT
>CBFHAF010000349.1:0-5542 GCA_965653435.1 uncultured Chitinophaga sp. | reverse complement strand
AGCAATAAAATTAAAAAAAAGGGTATCCACTTATTTATACCGATATATGGAAAAGACCGTCCCCTCCCGCCCTGGCCCGCTGCTCCGAAATGGCGGGCAATGATGCGCTCCCTGGGATACGCTGCGGTTCTCCCCTGTTCAAAAAAAATAATACATTGCAATATGCAGTTCGGACGGCAGGACCTCAGCGTTCTCAACAATATCGATTTCAAATTGCCCGCGGAGCCGGCTTTTAACGGCGGGGCGCTTCCCGGCAGGCCGGCCGCGCAACCCGTTATCAGGCTGGGAGCTACCAGCTGGAACCGGAAAGACTGGGTGGGCGGGGTTTTCCCAAAAGGCACCAAAGAAAAGGACTTCCTCCAGGAATATTCCAAACACTTCAGCAGCGTGGAGCTGAATGCCACCCATTACAAGATCTACCCGCCTGACACCATCCGCAGCTGGGCCGAAAAACCCGGCACCCCCGATTTCCGGTTCTGCCCCAAGCTCCCCCAGAGCATCAGCCACTATTCCAATCTTGTGAACGCAAAGGACCAGACGGACGCTTTCCTGGAAAGCATCATGGCGTTTGAAGACAGGCTCGGCCCCGTGTTCATGCAAATGAGCGAGAGCTTCAGCCCGGCACGGAAAGACCTGCTGTTCACCTACCTGGCCTCCCTGCCCCGGGACATTCAATTTTTCCTGGAGCTGCGCCACCCGGACTGGTTTGCCGATCCCCATCACGCCACCGCCCTGTACAATAACCTCCGCAACCTCGGCCTGGGGCTGATCATCACCGATACAGCCGGCCGGCGGGACGTGGTGCATATGCACCTGCCCGTGCCCCGGGCCATGATCCGTTTTGTGGGCAACAGCCTGCACCCGACAGACTACCAGCGGGCGGACGACTGGGTGAACCGGCTGGCCTTCTGGCTGGCCAACGGGCTCGAAGAGGCGTATATTTTCATGCATATGCACGACGATACGGCCGTTCCTGAAATGGCCATTTACCTCGGCGAGAAGCTGGAAGCCGCCACAGGCCTGAAGATCAGGAAACCGTACATCCACCGGGAAAATACCCTCTTTTAGGGCCTATTTTAACAGTCTGGTGAATGTATTATTTTCGCCCTCATGATCAAGCGAGAATTGCTGGAAAAGCTAGGCCAGGAACTGAAAGGCGAATTGTTTACGGACGATACCATGCGCACCTTGTACGCCACAGACGCTTCCGCATACCGGGAAATGCCCCTTGCGGTAGCCATCCCTGAAAATGAATCCGATATCAAGACCCTCATCCGGTTCGCCCGGGAACATAAAACCTCGCTGATACCCCGTACCGCCGGCACTTCGCTGGCCGGCCAGGTGGTCGGCAACGGCATTATCGTGGACGTTTCCAAAAAATTCACCCGTATCCTCGAGATCAATACCGAAGAGCACTGGGTGCGCGTGCAGCCCGGCGTGATCCGCGACGAGCTGAACCTGTTCCTCCGCCCTTACGGCTTTTATTTCGGCCCGGAGACCTCCACCGCCAACCGCGCCATGATAGGCGGCATGGTGGGGAACAACTCCTGCGGCTCCAATTCCGTGGTATACGGCAGCACCCGTGAGCACCTGCTGTCCGTAAACGCCATCCTCAGCGACGGCAGCGAAGCCAGCTTCGGCGCCCTTACAGCCGATGAATTCCATGCCAAATGCGAGGCGGACGACGGGAAGCTTGAAACAGCCGTGTATAAGCAGATCCGCACCCTGCTGGGGAATGCGGGCAACCAGCAGGAAATAAGGAAAGAATTCCCCAAACCGGAGATACTGCGCCGCAATACCGGCTACGCCATAGATATGCTGCTGGAAACGGCCCCCTTTACCGCCGGGAAAGAAGATTTCAACTTCTGCAAGCTCATCGCAGGCTCGGAAGGCACCCTTGCCTTCCTTACCGAAATCAGGCTGAACATTTCGCCTCTGCCGCCCAAAGAGACAGGGTTGCTGTGCGTGCATTTCAATACCATAGACGAATCGCTGCGGGCCAACATCATCGCCATGCGCTACAAGCCCAGCGCCAGCGAGCTCATCGACCACTTTATCCTGGAATGCACCAAAGACAATATCGAGCAACGCAAGAACCGCTTCTTCGTAGAAGGCGACCCCGGCGCGATACTCGTTGTGGAATTCCTGCGCAATACCCGTGAAGAGATCATTGAAGTAGCGGACAGGCTGAAGGCCGACATGCAGGCCGCGGGGCTCGGGTACCACTTCCCTCTCCTTTTCGGGGACGATACCAAAAAGATCTGGACCCTGCGCAAAGCAGGGCTCGGACTGCTCAGCAACCTGCCCGGCGACGAAAAGGCCGTGCCCGTGATCGAAGACACGGCCGTGGCGGTGGAAGACCTCCCTGCTTATATCGCAGAGTTTAACCGGATACTCGAAAAGTACGACCTCTTCTCCGTTCACTATGCACACGCCGGCAGCGGGGAGATACACCTGCGCCCGATCATCAATCTGAAAACAAAAGAAGGCAACCAGCTCTTCCGCACCATTGCGGAGGAAATTGCGACCCTCGTTAAAAAATACAACGGTTCCCTGAGCGGCGAACATGGAGACGGGCGCCTGCGCGGAGAATTCATCCAGCAGATGATAGGCCCGAAGAACTACCAGCTGCTCCGCCAGGTGAAATATACCTGGGACCCGGAGAACATCTTCAACCCGCACAAGATCGTGGACACCCCGTCTATGAACAGCAACCTGCGGTACGAGCCCGGCAAAAAGGCCCCGGACCTGCAAACCATTTTCCATTTCCCGCACCAGACCATCCTGCAGCATGCAGAGCAGTGCAACGGCTCCGGCGACTGCCGCAAAACACATCTCAGCGGCGGCACCATGTGCCCCAGCTACATGGCCACCCGCAGCGAGAAAGACACTACCCGCGCCCGTGCGAACATCCTGCGCGAAGTGCTCACCAATTCCACCAAAGCCAATAAATTCGATTCCAAAGAAATATACGACGTGCTCGACCTCTGCCTGGCCTGCAAGGGCTGCAAGTCCGAGTGCCCGTCTAACGTAGACGTGGCGAAGATGAAGATGGAGTTCCTGCAACATTACTACGACGCCAACGGCGTGAGCATGCGCACCTGGATGATCGCAAATTTCAGGATGCTGACCGGCATGGCGGCCATTGCACCGGGTATTTACAACTGGCTTGTAAAAGGCGACCTGTCCGGCAGGCTCATCAAACGTTTCTCCGGCTTCGCCGAAAACCGCTCCATGCCCACGCTGGAACGGAAAACGCTGCGCAGCTGGCTGAAACAGAACCCGCAAACGGCCACCCAGTCACGCAAAGTATACCTCTTCTGCGACGAATTCACCAATTACAACGACACCCATGTAGGCATCAAAGCCGTGAACCTGCTGCGCAGGCTGGGCTACGAAGTAATACCCGTAGATCACCCCGAAAGCGCGCGCGCCCTGCTTTCCAAAGGTTTCCTGCGCAAAGCGAAAACGATCGCGGAAAAGAACGTAAAGCTCTTCAACCGCCTCATTACCGAAGAAACACCGCTGGTAGGCATAGAACCCTCCGCCATCCTGGGTTTCAGGGACGAATACCCCGACCTTGTAAGCGATGCGCTGCGTGATACCGCGAAACAGCTTGCGAAGAACGTGTATATGGTAGACGAATTCCTGTCTATAGAAGCAGACCTCGGGCATATCCGCAGCGATATGTTCAAAGCCGCGGACAGGAAGATAAAGCTGCACGGGCATTGCCAGCAAAAGGCCCTCAGCAGCGTGCTGCACAGCAAAAAGATACTGAGCCTGCCCGAAGGTTATTCCGTGGAAGTAATTCCTTCAGGCTGCTGCGGCATGGCCGGTTCTTTCGGTTATGAGAAAGAACACTACGATGTGTCTATGAAGATCGGTGAGCTGGTATTGTTCCCCGCCGTGCGCAACGCCGCGGAAGGCACGCTGATAGCCGCTCCGGGCACCAGCTGCCGGCACCAGATCAAAGACGGCACAGGCGCGAAGGCACAGCACCCGGTAGAGATATTGTATGATGCACTGGCATAGCTGAAGCGGCGTGTATCTGGCATTGTGGGGATTCATCCACACCGGGTGATCGTGGCAGCATAATTGCGGGAAAGCTGTTGTTACTAACAGCCCTGCATTATGAAACATATACTCTCAACCCTGTTCATTCCCGTCATTGCTTTTGCTGCCTGCAACAGCGCAGCTAAAAAAACAACCACAGATTCCACCGCCATAGAGCCGCCCGCAGCGGTAGCCACCGGCGACAGTCTTCCCGCCCCTTATGCAACCGATACCGTGCGTAACAATCCAACCGTGGCAGGCTGGCCCGAAGGCAAAACGCCGCAGGCCCCGGCGGGCTTTACCGTGCAGAAATTCGCCAAAGGCCTGAAAAATCCCCGCTGGATATATGTACTGCCGAACGGCGACATCCTTGTTTCCGAAGCCAATAAAAAGCCACGCAGCCCCAGTGCGGACCGTATCACCCTCTTCCGCGACACCAACGGCGACGGCCTGCCCGACGAGCAGCGGATATTCATGAGCAATCTCAACTCACCTTTCGGCATGCTGCTGATCGGCGACCGGTTCTATGTGGCCAATACCGACGCGCTGATGGTATACCCTTACACCACCGGCGCAACGGAAATAAAAGATCCCGGCAAAAAAATCCTGGACCTGCCCCTCGGCGGCTATAACAATCACTGGACGCGGAATATCATTGCATCCAGGGACGGAAAAAAAATCTACATCGCCATCGGCTCCGGCAGCAACGTAGCAGAACATGGCATGGCCAATGAAATACGCCGGGCCAACATCCTTGAAGTGAACCCTGACGGTACCGGGGAAGTAGTGTATGCATCCGGCCTGCGGAACCCCGTAGGCATGGACTGGGCGCCCGGTACCAATACACTCTGGACCGTAGTGAACGAGCGTGATATGCTGGGGGATGACCTCGTGCCCGATTACCTTACCAGCGTGCAGAGCGGCGGATTCTACGGATGGCCTTACTCCTACTTCGGGCAGCATGAAGATCCCCGCATACAGGGCGCCGATAAAAAACCGGACCTCGTGGCGAAGGCTATTGTACCGGAACTGGGCCTGGGCTCGCATACGGCTTCGCTCGGCCTCGTGTTTTACACCGGCAGCACATTCCCGGACAAATACAAAGGCGGCGCATTCATCGGCCAGCGCGGTTCCTGGAACCGTTCCGTATTGTCCGGCTACAAAGTGGGCTATGTGCCCTTCAGCAACGGGAAACCCGCGGGCAAAATGGAAGATTTCCTTACCGGGTTTATCGCGGACATCGATAAGTCCGAGGTATACGGACGACCGGTTTGCGTAGCCGTTGCAAAGGACGGCGCGCTGCTGGTGACGGACGATGCATCCAATACCATATGGCGCGTAGCGCCTTCCCGGTAAAAGAACGGCCGGCCATTACAGCCGGCCGTTTTCATTCACTGCTCAAAATTGTTTCTTCAGGTAAAACTTCCCGCCCGTTTGCGAGAACAGGCCGATGAGCCATTTGCCATCCAGCCGCATGGGCGTGGTGAGC
>CBFHAF010000348.1:0-5557 GCA_965653435.1 uncultured Chitinophaga sp. | reverse complement strand
GAAAGCCGAAGCCAGCCTGCTGGGCTGGACGGGCGCCGGCACTGCCATGGCAAACTATGAAAAAGGGGTTGAAACCTCGTTTGCCCAATACGGCCTTTCCGGCAAATTCGCCGAGTATATCATGGACAATGCCAGCACGGCAGCGCCTTATGTGGATCCGAAGAACGCTGCGAATAACATCAATACGGGAAATCCCTGGCTCAGCACCATCACCATCAAATGGAACGATTTGGATGCTCCAGCGCGCAAGCTGGAAAGGATCATTACCCAGAAGTGGATAGCAGGCTTCCCGGAAGGGCAGGAGGCATGGGCGGAATTCCGCCGCACAGGCTATCCCAAACAGTTCCCTGTAATGATCAACAACAGCGGCGGAAAAATTTCCACCTCTGCATTCATCCGCAGGATCAATTTCTCCAGCACGGAGTACCAGGCCAACCCGAAAGGGGTGGAGCGCGCAGTTACTTTACTAGGTGGACCAGACAACGGGGGAACCCGCCTCTGGTGGGACAAACCATAGCATTAATAGACATAGCTCATCTAAGAATGACCGGCCGGCCCTTTCGGGCCGGCTTTTTTTTCAAACCTGCCTGCATAAAAAACGCAGGCCTGTCAAGGCCTGCGTTAAAAAAATATGGTGCAAGGGATCTATGCTTCCTTCAGCCTCAGCTCATTTTTATATTCCTTGGGCGTTTTCCCGACAATCTCTTTGAAGAAGCGGTTGAAGTTGGAAAGGTTCTTAAACCCGCATGAATAGGCGATTTCGGCGATGGACCAGTCTTCCTCGGTAAGGCGTTTGCAGGCGTGGCCGATGCGCACTTCATTGAGGAATTGCACGAAAGATTTTTTGGTCCTGTTCTTAAAAAAGCGGCAAAAGCTCTGCGGGGAAAGGTTGGTGATGCTGGCAACATCCTGCAGGGAAATTTCCTTGGAGAAATTGTTCATCACATATTTGAACACCTCGTCGATCTTATGGTTGTCTTTTACGTTGTAGGCATGCGAATAGCCGGTACTGGCCAGGAAGTAGCAGTCTTTGGTCTCCGAAAGGGTCTTGAGTATCTGCAGCAGCGAGATAATGCGTTCCAGTCCGTCTTTTTTCGGCAGGGACAATATCTCGTCCTTCAGCTTCTCCTGCGTGCTTCCGATGATCTTCATGCCGCGCTGGGCACGGTGGAAGAGGTCTGTAAGCGCTTTGGTTTCAGGGAGGCCGTAAAATTTATCGCCAAAGATGTCTTTAGGGAAATAGATCACCACAGAACGGGCTTTGAGCGATTCATCGTTTTTATGATAGGCCTCGTCGTTGTACCACACATGCGGTATGTTCGGTCCCAGGAATACCATGTCGCCCACGTCAAAACTTTCAATGCTGTCTCCCACAATGCGTTTGCCCTGGCTTTCAGTGACGTACACCAGCTCACATTCGGGATGAAAATGGAAAGGTGTGTTGAAATAAGGATCGCAGCGTTCGATGATGGTGATCTGGTTGTCGGCAAAGGCCCCCACTTTTATCAGAATGGGTTTCATATTTGCTTCCTTGTTGGTTTAGTCCTATGAAAATATTAGCAGGTCGTAATTCTGCCATTTTGAATTCTATTTTGCCAAATTATTAAATTTCGGTTAAAAAAATACTAGTCGGCCCTATTTTCCCATAATATTTACCGGGCTTGAAAATTATGACCTGCGGTAAACATGCCCGGCCCGTTGCAGTGGCTGATTTGCTGCCAAAACCCGCCCGCTGGCGGTATCCGGGCGGGGAATTCTTTTTTGTTTTATCGAATTTTCCGTACCTTGTTCATGCTAAATCGTTATAGCGCGTACGACCTATAATTCCATATGAAGGGTATATCAATCAAAGATATTGCGAAGCAAGCCGGCGTTTCTCCTACAACCGTTTCGTTTGTACTGAACGGCAAAGCCAAAGAAAAGCGCATCAGCGACCAGGTCAGCAAAAAGATCCTGAAGCTCGCCGCTAAGCTCAAGTATAAACCGAACCAGCTCGCAAGAGGGCTCAGGACCGGCAAAACCAAGACCATCGGCCTTATCGTAGAAGATATCGCCAACCACTTCTTTGCTAACGTTGCTAAAATAGTAGAGGAAGAAGCGGATAAGTTCGGCTACAAAGTGTTGTACGGTTCCACGGAAGACAATCTCACCAAAGCCCGCGGCCTGCTCGAAGTACTGGAATACCGCCAGGTGGACGGCTATATCATCACACCCACGCCCAATCTCGACAAGGAAATAGAAGTGCTGAAGAATTCCCGGAAGCCCATGGTGCTGATGGACCGTTACCTGCCCCAGATACCCACCAACTATGTGATGGTGAACAACTTCCAGGGCTCGTACGATGCGGCGGAATACCTGCTGGAACTGGGTTACCAGAAGATCGCGCTGGTTACCACCACCTCCGAGCAGATACAGATGAAGGAGCGTTTCAACGGCTTCACAGCCGCCATGAAAGCCCACCGGGCCAGCCTTCCCCGAAAAATGTGCAAAAAGATAGCTTTCGGCGCCAGCAAGGAAGAAGCTGTGGGCCAGATCATGGAGTTCATCAAAGGCCTGCCTGGGCTGGACGCCATCTTTTTCACCACCAACTATCTCGGCATTTACGGCATCGAAAGCGTAAAGGAACTGGGTTTGAAGATCGGGGAAGACGTTGCTCTCATCAGCTTCGACGATCATGATCTTTTCCGCCTGCATACTCCCGGCATCACCTGCGTGGCCCAACCCATTCACGATATCGCCCGCAATGTGATACAGGTGCTTATGAACGAGCTGAACCAGCACAATAACCAGATCAACCAGGTGGTGTTGCCCGCAACCCTCATTAAACGGGAAAGCTGCCGTAAAAGGGCTAAAACCGTAGCTTAAAAAGATTTTTTCACAGGTGAATATAAAAAAGGCGGCGCCACCGGGGCGACCGCCTTTTTCTTTTTTAACAGGGGTAAAATTACCGGCCCGTCCACCAGACAGGCGTTGTGTAATTATTGGCGGCTTTTACAGCCTGGAAGTTTGCCGGGTTGTTCAGCTCTTCGCTGGTCGGGTACACTGTTCTCTCCATCATCCGGATATTGCTCGGCGCTTTGCGCACTCTTGCGCCCAGCTCCTTCATCAGCCGGCGTGTATCCGCCCACAGCTCGTAAGGTTTGAGCATGTTGTAGTGAATATACCGCTGGTCGTAGATCAGCCCGATCTTTTCATTGCCCACGGCCCCGGCGAACTCAGCCACTTTCTGCGCCAGGAAGGCGTTGATCACCACATCTGAAGGTTTGGCGGCCTTGGAGGCGGGAATGTAGCCGGGGTACAGCTGGTCCTGGTTGAGGGCGTTGATCTCGTAATAGATGTCTATGGACTCTTTGATGGCCGCGCGGTATTCGTCTGCCGCAACGATCGTAAGGTCCGGCCAGCGCAGCTTCGCTTCTGCTTTCAGGAGATGTATCTCCGAGGAAGTGATGATCTGGTAAGGCATCCCGAAGTTGCGCTCGAAGGTGGTGCGGTTGAAAAAGGACGGGAAGGTGGCCGCCAGGTTGCTGGTCGTGATCTGTCCGGCAATAGCGGCTACATCGGGCGCTTCGGTAGGCATGGCGGTGTAGTTGCCGTCTTTGTCGGGCTGGAACAGCACGGGGATGCGCGGATCGTCCGCAAATCCCGGCTTGCGCATCAGGTTGAGCATGTTGGCAGGCACAAAGAGGCGCGCCGTCAGCCTTTCTGAAAGCGAGCGGAAAATGAGCAGCTCCATGGCCCGGTCGGGCTGCCGGTCCACATGCGTTATGGAAGTGGCCCTGTCCTTCGCATACACATCGTCGGCCAGCACTTCCTGGATGGTGCTTTTCGCCAGCTGTGGTGCCACGTTCGTGAGGCGCAATGCCAGGCGCATGCGCAGGCTGTTGATGAATACCCGCCACATCGTGATGTTGCCGTTGAAATACACGTCGTTGCGGGGGAACTGCTGCTGGATGAAACTGCTGTTAAGCGTATAGCCCTTCAGGTTAGTTGATATTTCCTTCAGGTTCGCCAGCATGGCCGGGTATATATCCGATTGTCTGTCGAACGGGGGCGTGAAGTTGAGCTCCGCTCCCTGCATGGCCTTGAAATAGGGAACATCGCCGCAGATGTCCGTCAGCTGGTGGTAGATGTATTCCTTGAGCACGGCGCCCGTCCACATAAAGATCTCGTAATCCTTTTTTTCCTGCTCGGGCAGTGTATTGTACAGCTGCTGCATGGCTGCGTAAGAGCGCAGCTTGCCGAATGCATCGGAATACGGGTCATGCACCCAGGAGAAGCTGCTGGGAGCACCGTCGTTCTGGAAACCTCCGGAGCCCAATATGGGATTGAGCGTGTTGAAATTATGGAACATTTCCCCGTAGGAATACCTGAAGATGCCGAGCTGCTGCTGGGCATTCGTATAAAAACCTTCTATGGTCGGGTCGGTGAACCCGTCAGGGTCCAGGTACAGGTCTTCCAGCTTGCTCTTGCACGAAACGACCGATAGCAGCAGTAATCCGGCCAGTATATTGAATATGTTTTTCTTTTTCATGTTGTTCTGTTTTGTGCTGTTAAAACGTTGCCCTGATGCTTGCGCCATAGCTCCTGGTAGTGGGGAATGCGTTGTTTTCGAAGAATACGTTCGTGCCGTTCAGCGCTTCCGCATCTACGTTCGGCATCGTTTTGTAGATGTACCAGAGGTTATTGGCAAACAGCGACACTGCAAGCCTTTCAAAACCGATCCTGCCGATGGTCTTTTTGGGCAATTCGTAAGTGAGCACCACATTGCGCAGCTTGATGTAATCGTTCTTGTATACGATATCCGGCTGGATCTCCATGAACGTTTGCCAGTAATAGGAATGTTTGTCCGCCGCGGTAATGATGGTCTCATTCGGCTTGCCGTCCGCCTGAACGCCGGGCAGTATCACACCGTCGTGCATGATGAAGGGATACTTGGAATCGGCCGGTACGGGCGAAGTGTGGCTGGGCAGCAATACCAGCGTGCTGCTGTTGTTGATATAGTAGGGGAGGCCGCCATGTGCTTCGTCGCGGTAAGCCGTGGTGGAAGCTGCGGAGCCGTTGCCGACCATATACATATTGGTTTGGGAAACGAGCGTGGAGCCGAACTGGTAATCGATGTTGAAGTCGAGTGAAAAGCCTTTGTAGCTGAGCGTGTTGTTGAAACCACCGGCAATATCGGGCAGCACTTTGCCGATCACTTCTTCCTTGGTGGGATCGGTGGAGTAATAACCCGCCTCTGTAATTCTTTCACCGTTCTCGTTCACCTTGTACGGCCTTACCACTACCTGGCCCCATGGCTGGCCTTCAACGGCTACTACCCGGGCGCCGGACATTCCCCACAGGTTTTGCGTGGTGATGCCTTGCGCCAGCTTTTTCACTTTCGGTTTATCGCTGTGGAAGTTCAGCACGGTGTTCCAGTTGAAGCTGGAAGTTTTAAGCGGTGTGGCGTTGATATACACTTCGATGCCGTTGTTGGCGATCTGGCCGGCATTGATCCTGGTGCTGGTGAAGCCGGAAGAGGGCGATACGCTCAGCCCCATGATCTGGTCGTAGGTGT